>JASFMT010000239.1:0-6060 GCA_050117455.1 Gammaproteobacteria bacterium
GTCCAGATCCTCGTTAATTGCGGCGACGTTGTCGTCGTCAACATCGTCATTAATATCCTGCTCTTCGGGTTGGCCCGCAGGTATTATTGGTGATGGCATCAATTCACTGAGCCGTATGCACAGGTTGTCCCAGTAGTCATCGCCGTATTCCTTGTTGATGATGGCGTCGATTTCCGCTTGCACAAAATGAATGCGTTTATCAATTAACTCCGCTTCTTTTTTGCGGTGGCGAAAGGCGGTATCCTTGATGGGTTCCATGAGTTCGCTGAGTTTTTCGCCGATGTTCTGCAGGTCCACCATGTTGGCTTCCATTTTTTGTTCATAGTCGGCCAGGCGTTTGCGGTATATTTCCACCAGTTCGGCGTTCTTGTCGAATGATTTCTGGGGTGTCGTTTTTTTGTTGTATAGCAAGCCGAAAATCACGCCAACCACGACGATTTCTATGGCAAATATGATAATTAATGTCAGCGTAAGTCCCATTGCTCGATAACTGATGCGTGTTAGTTTTTCTCGTCTATGTCCCTGGTTAGGCGGCTGCGTTGTTGAAATCGATTTCGTGTTTTTTGTCTTTGCCTTTGTCCTTACCGTTGCCGTATTTCATTAATTCCAGGGTGTTAATGGTTTGCTGATTCATTTTGCGCCGGTAGTACATCAGGCCGCCAATGGCGATCAATAACGCATTGAAAATAATCGCGATCATCAGTGCCTTGTTAAGAGACGGCATGTCATTAAAAACAGATGTGCTCTCACCGGAATCCGTATCCCTGGCAATTGCCGGTTGTTCGGGTTTTTCTTTGGCGGGCTTCGCGGCCGTTGATTGTTTTTCGGCGTTGGGCGTTGCCGGTGCCTGAGCTTGTTGTGCTGGCTGCGCTAATTGCACCGATCCGATATTGCGGGTAAAGCGTGCTTCACGATACAGGTTGTTATCTTCCATGGTTAACTGAAAATCATAATCACCGGCTTCGTCCAGTTGAATGTAGGTAAAGAATCGACTGGGTTTTTGGGGGTCCGGAAACAGGCTGCTGTCGTCAATAACTTCCTGGTTGCGGAGAATGCTAAGACGTACCTTGAGAAACTGTACGACATCACTGTCAGTTACCGGTTCATTGTTTTTCTGCAGCCAGGCGGAAAGCTTGGTTTTTTCTCCCGCTTTAATCACGTCCCGTTGTAATGCATAACCAAGATCAAAGACCGATGGATATTGCATGGTGACTTTATGCCGGGCCAGATTGCTGGATTTGATTTGCCAGGTTCCCGGTTCAGGTTTGGAAACGGCGATGGCGGTAAATTCTTCGGTGGCGCGCCACGAAATGCCTTCTACCGTGGCGGTTGATTCGATCAACTTCTTCTCAGGCGTAAGCAGGCTAATATCGGCTCCACCGGGTGTAATCAGTAACTTGAAGTGGTCCATGCTATCGTCCACCCGCCATGTGGGTTCATCGTCAACATATACAATACTTTCGTTGCCAAGTGTGCGGCCAAGTCCAAGCACCGCGGATTGCAGCGGCTGGCCGGATTTACTGATGGTCAATGTGCCATGGGTCGAGGCGGTGATATTTTTGATCGTTGCTTCGTTAGCGGGGTTGTTAAAGGTAACGACATGTACCGGAATAAAAGCGGTTTTAAACCACAGCAGCAACTGAGACATTGCCTCGTCTTCATTGTTCGTTGATTCATCCTCCCGGCTACTGGTGGCTTGCCCGCTGGCAAATAAGATAACGTGTACGTCGCGTTCCTCGGGTGAGGGGCTTTTCTCAATGAGTTGTTTTGTCGCCAGTAGCGCCTGGTGTACGTTCACGGATGTTTGTTTTCCGGATATTTGGTCGATGTGGCTGAAAAGCTGGTTAGCGGTTTTTTCTGAATCCAGTGACAATAACCCGGATTGTACTTCCGCTGTGTTGTTGAATTTCAACATGGCCGCCCGGTCGTCGTTGTTGAGCAGCGACAGCAACATTTTAATGGCGAGTTTGTGGCTACCGTTAGGGTCGCGTTGTTCCATGGCCGTCGAGTCTTCCACTGCAACAATAATGTCCATCGGCGTGTGTGCCTGTGGCGGCGTATTAGCTGCCAATGCCATGTTGTGCGTCATGATCAATAGCAGTAGTCCGGTGGCAAAAACACCTTGCTGCAGGTTGGAATGCTTTGTCGTCATCATAAAACTTGTTGCAAAAAGAAAGACTTGAACAAATCAATGATGCAATATCGATACCGTAAACCTGTTCTGAATGAGCATTGGTTGGCGTTATTAAGCGATTTCCCGAAGGCGAAGGGAGGGTGAATAATGGGTATCGGAGGGAGAATTATAACGATCTGATGAACGCAGAAAGCAAAAAGCGATAACGATTTCCCACTTGTGGAAATCGTTATCGCTGTTGATTAGAACAGTTTATCTATTGCGAAAGGTAGCCCTTGAGGGTGCGGATATCGTTCCACTCCTGATCCGAGGCGGCGGCAACGCCCTTGAATTTGACGCTGCTTAGCAGGCGTTTACCTTTGATGTCCCGATTGAGGCTTAGCAGGGCCTCGCGAAACCGTGCCACCTGCTCAGCATTAACTCTGGGATGAGCCGCAAATGCGTTGGAAGAATACTCTTTTGATGACCAGATGACGCGCAACTTGGAATGCGCAGCGGGGTTGATCCCGTTTAACGTGCTCAGCTCACCGGCACCGGCAACGCTATCACCGTGAACCACCGCGCGATACACGGAGCTATCGGTTCCCAGGTATTCTTCGTTGACGGGAATGCCCTTTTGTACCAGGTGAGCCCGGGTCAGTACCGTGGAATCAAACAGCCGCGGGTCTGACATCGCCAGTGTCTGGCTTTTGAGATCCGATAGTGTCTTGATTCCGCTGCTGCGGCGTACCACGATAACGCCTTTATCCTTCTGGTCGGCCTCTTTGGCAAACGCTTCGTAACCCATGCTGTCGTGGGCCTGGGTATAAAGGTTGGCATTCAGCAACACGAAATCGTAGGCGCCGCGGCTGAGTTTTTGCTCGAATTCTTCAATATCGGCGGCACTTTCAAAACGGATGCGTTGTCCACTGTTAAGGCTGATTTGATCCACCAGCTGTTGCCAGTAGTCCTGGATGTAATCATTTTTGCCCTGGGGCAAAACGCCGAAAACCAGTTCGTCCACCTGATCCGCGGAGTCTGCGTGAGACTGGCCGACGGAAATAACCAAAACCGATATGAATGCAACAAATAGTGATTTTAAACCTGACTTTACCATGTCGTAACTCCAGACATACCTCAAATAATGGATTCAACTGTCTGAAAACCCGGGATGCAACGTCGATCTCTGGTTTCAGGCTTGCTTAGTTTTTATATCGGCAGTGGCACATGATAATTAAGGGTATGTGACAGAAATTCGCTGAAGACGCGGCTTTTCGTGCTTTCAGTAGGCAGTCATCGCCGGTATGGTGGATGCTTTGGACTGTCATAGACATGTCTCTCATATGGGATATATACGCCCTGATGATAAACTCTTATAACATCAGGCAGTTAACATAAACCCATACGTTCCACTGCGAATTATTCCAAACGAAGGTCATCTAATTTTTCATGCGTCCTAACCATCTACTCGCTGTTATCGAAAAAGAATTTGAAAGCGCCCGCCATGGCCACCATACGCCGGTCATGTTGTGGGGACCGCCCGGGGTAGGCAAATCTCAAATGGTGGCCCAGGTTGCACTCAAACATAATGTTCCCGTGATCGATATCCGGCTGTCGCAAATGGAGCCCAGCGATTTGCGGGGTATTCCGTTTAAGGTGGACGAACGGGTGGAATGGGCTGTTCCTTCCATGTTGCCGGACGCGAACCGGCACGGGGAACGGGGTTTTTTATTCCTGGATGAAATTACCTCGGCGCCGCCTACCGTGTCGGCGGCGGCCTATCAGTTGATTCTCGACCGACGCCTCGGCAATTACCGGGTCCCGGAAGAGTGGGTGATTATCGCGGCAGGCAACCGCCAGGGTGACCGCGGTGTTACTTATACTATGCCGGCGCCGCTGGCCAACCGGTTTTCCCATTTTACCGTGGACACCCATCTTGATGACTGGGTGGCCTGGGCCTATGAAAATGGCATCGATGACCGCGTCATTGCCTTTGTGCGTTTTCGTCCCGAACTGTTATTTGAGTTTGATCCCGCCCAGAACCCGGTGGCGTTTCCGTCGCCCCGTTCCTGGGAATATGCTCATCGTGCGATTCAAAAGTTCGAACACCAGCCGCAGTTGCTGCTGGAAAGTCTGCAGGCCTGTGTCGGTCAGGCAGCCGGGATTGAACTGCACGCCTTTATACAGAACCTGGATCAAATGCCGGATCTGGAAGCCATTGTGCGCGGCGAAAAAGTGTCGGTCCCCAGAGAGGTGGATTTACAGTACGCCGTGGCTGCAGCACTGGTGGGTCATGCCATTCGCGCCCGGCAACTGGACAACGCCAATGAAATCCACGGCCATATTCTGGATTACGCTATCAAGTTTCCCCAGCGTGAAATGGGCGTGATGCTGGTGTCGGATATGCACCGCGCCATCGGCCAGGACCTGTTCAGCGTACCCCAGTTTGCGCAGTGGGCGGATTCGGTGGCGGACGTGATGATTTATTGACGATGGATCTTGCACTGTCGGTTCAAGTGGTACTTAACGCTAGCGGATGTCAGGATGCCGGATAAACCCAATGACATCGAACACAAACTCAGCGCGGCGCGCACGCGGTTAATTATCGACAAACCGTTTCTGGGTGCGCTGGTGTTGCGGTTGCCGGCGGTGGCCGCCAATCCTTCCTGGTGTGAGACCACGGCCACCGATGCCAGAAAGCTTTTCTACAATCCCGCCTACATTGATGCGCTGGACATGGACGAAACCCAGTTCGCCCTGGCCCATGAAGCATTGCACTGCGCATTGTCGCACTTCGCCCGCCGTGGTCACCGCGATAAACGCAAATGGGACATTGCCTGTGATCTTGCCATCAATCCATTATTGCAGGCCGAAGGATTCAAGTTGCCCGCCGGCGCATTGATGCTCGATGGTTTTGAAGGCATGACGGCGGAGGAAATTTATCCTTCCATCAACGACGACTTCGAGGAAGAGTGTCACGACAAGCACGTTTACGATAACGATAGTGATGTAAAACCCAACCCGGAAGAAGCGGACCGCGGCGAAAACTCGCCGCCGGATACGCCGCCCGATGAGACACCGCAAAAGCAGCCACAGGGCCGCGAGCCGTCACAAAAATCTCCCAAACCCGATGAGTCAGACGGTGGCGGGGCGCCGCAACCACCGCCGTTGTCGAAATCGGAAAAAGAAAACCTGGATACCCAGTGGCAGCAACGTCTGGCCGGTGCGGCGCAACAAGCCATGCAGGCCGGTAAGATGGGCGGTGCCATGGCGCGGTTGGTGGATTACCTGCTGCAGCCGCAACTACCCTGGCGTAATGTGCTGGCGCATTTTATGTCGGCCATCGCCCGCGATGATTACAGTTACGCGCGGCCGTCATCACGCCGTGGCGATCCCGCCATTTATCCCAGCTTGCGCAGCGGACAGGTGAATGTCACCGTGGCACTGGATACCAGCGGGTCCATCAGTGATGAGGACATGCGCCAGTTTATTACTGAGATCGATGCCATCAAGAGCCAGGTGCGGGCGCGGGTAACGTTACACGCCTGCGATTCGGAACTGGCTGAAGGCGGACCCTGGGTGTTCGAACCGTGGGAAGAATTCAAATTACCCAGACATTTCAAGGGAGGCGGGGGAACCGCATTTGCACCCATCTTTAACTGGGTGGAGCAATCGGATATGCATCCCGATCTGCTGATCTATTTTACCGATGCCAGGGGCCCGATACCGCCACAACAACCGCCGTATCCTGTGGTATGGTTAATCAAAGGCAAAGAGCCGGTACCCTGGGGGCAGCGGGTTCTGCTTAATTAATTCCGCCAGGTTTGCCCGAAGCACCTGCGGGTGCTACCAGGTTCGTATTTTTCAACGCAAAGACGCGAAGGCGCAAAGAAACAAAAAAATAAATACTTCAATGTCCTGAAGTTGTTTTTCCGGTTTACAATCTT
>JASFMT010000240.1:0-6038 GCA_050117455.1 Gammaproteobacteria bacterium
AGTGGCGCGCCCGACAGGGTGAGGAGGAACCGAATGTCCGGGGGACATTCGCAGTCCGACGAACGACCGCACAGGGATGTGCGGGCTGGGCTTTAGCGAAGCCACTAAACGTTGCGCCAGGGATGGCGGGCACTGCAGTGATTAGATAAAGGGCGAAGACTGGCGGGTGCTTAGAAAAAGTAAAAGGGCTTAACAGCCCTTTTGCATTAATGGCGCGCCCGACAGGATTCGAACCTGTGACCTTTGGCTTCGGAGGCCAACACTCTATCCAGCTGAGCTACGGGCGCATAATAAATGTCAGGGCCGTAAGCATACCCGCTACGCCCCACATCGTCTACAACCTAGCCGGCTTCCTGGGGGACCGGTTCGGTGTATTTGTGTTCGCTGATGTCTTCGACGGTGTCGTTGATCCACTGTTCCGCGATGTTTTTGATCTCGGCAGCGGTTTTGCCGGCCGGATCGATGGTAGGACCGATCACCACTTTAATGACACCGGCACGCTTGACGATACTGCGCCGCCGCCAGAAATCCCCGGCATTGTGGGCTACCAGCACCACCGGATACCCCGTTTGTTCCGCCAGCACCGCGCCGCCGATACCGAACTTCTTGCGCTGGCCCGGCGCCACCCGGGTACCTTCCGGGAACACCACGATCCATTTACCGGTATCCAGGCGCTGCCTGCCCTGTTCCACGATCTGTTCAACCGCTTTGCGGCCGGACTTTCGATCAATAGCAATGGATTCCAGCATGGCCAGTGCCCAGCCGAAAATGGGCACGCGAATCAGTTCCCGCTTCAGCACCCACACTTGCGGCGGGAAAATGGTCTGCAACGCGATGGTCTCCCAGGCGGACTGGTGTTTGCAGAAAATGATCGCCGGTCCCTCGGGAATGTTTTCCGCACCGATGACTTCGTGTTTTAGTTTACAGATCACCCGCAACCACACCACGATGGTTCTCGCCCATTGCGACAAAAACGCATAACGTACTTCATAGGGAAAGGGATACAGCAAAAAACCCGGCAACACGAACAGCGGCACCGTGCCGATCATGATGAGATTAAAAATAAAAGAGCGAATATAAACCATGCTACTGATTATCAACGACCACTGTTAACTGTTTGCCTTTAGGTGTCCCGGAATTCCGACACCCGGATGCGCCCGTCGATCATTTTTGACTCGCGCTTGTGTAATTGTTCCATTTTGTCCCAGAAAGCCGCTTTCAAGTCGAAATCCGCGGCAATGGCGGTACCCAATACCAGAATAAACAGGTCTGCGCATTCTTCGGCGAGCTTTTCTTTATCTTTTCCCTTGGTGACACAGGCGGAGATTTCGCCCAGTTCTTCGGCCATCAATGCAATACGATAAGTCAGCTCTTCGCCACCGGTGTTTTTAAAATCGTGCTTGTCGTGAAACGATTGCACTTCCGCCAGCATGGCGTCATAGGAATCCTGGTTCATAGCTACTCCTTATTACCTTTCGTCACCCGTGCGGGCTGGTCGAACCTTACCCTTGCAGCCGGGACAAATCGGCCACTTGCAAAAACAGGGAACGCAGGCTCTGCAACAATACCAGTCGGTTGTTCTTCAGTTTGTCGTCGTCCACCATCACCATGACATCATCAAAAAAGCGGTCCACCGGTTCGCGCAACCTGGCCAGTTCCGACAAAGCCTGTTGATAGTCCCGCTGTTCAAACAGCGGCGTCACGGTGCCGGTTAATTGCTGTAATGTCTGGTAAAGGTCTTTCTCGGCCGATTCCTGTAACAACGACTCGTTGATCTTGCTATCAACCTTGTCGATTTTCTTGAGGATATTGGCGATGCGCTTGTTGGCGGCGGACAGACTTTCCGCCTCCGGCAACCGCCGGAACGCGGTTACCGCGTTGACCCGTTCGCTGAAATCAAAAGGTTCTTCCGGCCGCTGTGCCAATACGGCATCAAACACATCATGCCTCACACCGGTTTCGAGAAAATAACCCCGGGCCCGGTCCATCATGAACTCATAACATTGTTCCACTACGCCCTCACGGTCCATGTCTTTTAATTTGTGTTCATATTCCTGCGCGGCTTTGTGCAGCAGCTGCACGATATTCAGGCCAAGTTTCTTCTCGATCAGAATGCGCAGCACACCCAACGCGGCACGGCGCAGGGCAAAGGGGTCCTTGTCACCACCGGGTATCTGCTTAATGGCAAAAATACCCACCAGGGTATCCAGCTTGTCGGCAATCGATAAGGCCTGGCCAATAGCGGATTCCGGTAATGCATCACCGGCGAAACGCGGCTGGTATTGCTCCTCCATGGCCTGGGCAATTTGCGCATCTTCGCCATCGTGTTGCGCGTAGTAACGGCCCATGGTCCCCTGCAGGGAAGGAAACTCGCCCACCATGTCCGTCATCAAGTCGCATTTGCTGATCAACGCGGCCCGCTCGGCCATGGGAACGTCCAGTTCCAGTTGCTCAGCAATGGTACTCGCGATGCGCGCTACCCGTTGCACCTTGTCGTGCAGGGTACCGAGTTTTTGTTGAAACACCACGCTGGCCAGCGAATCGATGCGCGCGTCCAGCCGGGTCTGGCGATCCTGGTTCCAGAAAAACTCGGCGTCTTCCAGTCGTGGACGCACCACTTTTTCGTTACCCTTGCGCACCATGTCCATGTTGTTGCTACTGATGTTGGAGACGGTAATAAAATGCGGCAGCAGCTTGCCCTGCTTGTCCACCACATGAAAATACTTCTGGTTGCTTTTCATGGTGGTGATCAAGACTTCCGGCGGCACATCCAGGAAGCGCTTGTCAAAGTTACCGGTCACCGCCTCCGGCCATTCCACCATGGCGGTCACTTCATCCAGCAGCTCTTCATCGATAACGGCTTTTCCTTTCAGTTGCGTTGCCGCTTCTTCCACCTGGGCACGAATGGCTTCGCGGCGCGCTTCGAAGTCCGCAATCACCCGGCCTTCGGTTTCCAGCAGCGGTACATAAGCTTTGGGCTCGGACAAGTACAAATTGCCAGGGTGATGGAAACGGTGGCCACGGGTCTCCCGCCCGGCTTTTACCGACAGGATTTCGCAATCCACCACATCATCACCGAACAACATCACCAGCCAGTGCACCGGCCGCACGAATTCCGCGGCAAGGTCACCCCAGCGCATGCGCTTGGGAATGGGTAATTGATCCAGGGCGGTTTGTACGATGTCCGGCAACAACTCTCGGGTGGTTTTGCCTTTTTGCACCACGTTATAGGCCAGCCAGGCACCCTTATCCGTTTCCAGTTGCTGCAGATCTTCCACCTCGACGCCGCAGGATTTCGCAAATCCTATGGCCGCCTGGGTGGGACATCCGTCTTCACCAAACGCCGCGGTCAATGCCGGGCCACGGCGTTGCACTTCTTTATCCGCCTGCCCGGTTTCCAACCCGGTGACAAGCAACGCCAGGCGCCGTGGTGTGGCATACCACTGAATATCGTTAAATGACAACGGCGCTTTCTCTAATCCGGCTTGCACGCCCTCGCAAAAAGCCGTCGCCAGGCGTTTTAATGCGGTGGGCGGCAATTCTTCGGTGCCGATTTCAATTAACAGGTCTTGTGGTTGGTTTTTGTTGGCACTCATGATGACTTGGCCTTTTTCTTCTTCGTCGTGGCTTGCACCAGGGGAAAACCCAGTGCTTCGCGCCGGTCATAATAAGCCTGCGCTACCGCACGCGACAGCGTACGCACCCGGCCGATGAAGCGCGCCCGTTCGGTAACAGAGATAGCATGACGCGCATCGAGCAGGTTAAATACATGCGAGGCTTTCAACACCATTTCATAAGCCGGCAACGGCAAGCCGCTTTCGATTAGCTGGCTGCTTTCCTGTTCACACACATCAAACTGGTGAAACAGCTCTTTAACGTTGGCTTTTTCAAAATTGTAAGCGGACATTTCCACTTCGTTCTGGTGAAATACATCACCGTAAGTGACCTTGCCCAACGGGCCGTCGGTCCACACCAGGTCAAACAGGCTGTCGACATTCTGCAGGTACATGGCCAGGCGTTCCAGGCCATAGGTGATCTCGCCGGTGACGGGTTTACATTCAAGCCCGCCCACTTGCTGGAAATAGGTAAACTGGGTGACTTCCATGCCATTGAGCCACACTTCCCAACCCAGGCCCCATGCCCCCAATGTCGGTGATTCCCAGTTGTCTTCCACAAAGCGAATATCATGGACCAAAGGGTCAAATCCCATGGCCTTGAGGGAACCCAGGTACAGTTCCTGGATGTCCAAAGGAGAAGGCTTAATCACCACCTGGAACTGGTAATAATGTTGCAGGCGGTTGGGGTTTTCGCCGTAGCGCCCATCGGTTGGCCGGCGCGACGGTTGCACATACGCGGCGCTCCATGGTTCGGGACCAATGGCGCGTAAAAAGGTGGCGGGATGAAAGGTGCCTGCACCTACTTCCATATCGTAAGGCTGCAAAATAACGCAACCTTGCTCGGACCAGTAGGATTGCAGGGCAAAGATTAGTCCCTGAAAAGTGGATACATCGAATTTAGGTTTGGACATGGGCCATCTTATACTGACTGAATGAATTTGGGTCTCGCGCTGTCGAAAAGCTGCTAAGTATAACGTGCACAATGGGATTTGCGAAAAATTCAGGAGAAATTTGTTGCTAGAGCGCAAATTGGCGAGACTTTCTGACATAAAGTACTGGCATTCTCCCCCAGTCTGTGCCTAACTAATTGTATAGCAACGCTAAATCGTTACCAACCGAGGGTAGTTATGGGCCAGGAAATCGAGGGCTCGCGCTTTAAAAAACAGGATTTCCAGCGTTTTCTGGCCCGTTTGAAACAGGAAACCGAATTGCTGGGCCAGTGGTTCGCCGACAAGCGATTCGCCAACGATAAAACCGTCACCGGTTTCGAACTGGAAGCCTGGCTGGTGGACAACCAGCAACGACCGGCCCCGATTAATGCCGAATTTATCAAGGCTATGAACACCGAGCTGGTGTGCCCGGAGCTGGCCAGTTTCAACGTGGAGTTTAACTATACGCCCCGCGAGTTACAGGGTAACGCGTTATCCGAGCTGCAAACGGAAATGGCCGGGTTGTGGCAACGGGGCAATACCACCGCCACAAGCCTCGATGGCCAACTGGTGATGATCGGTATCTTACCCACCGTCGACGAACAGTATCTGAATATGCAATACATCTCGTCCATGAACCGTTACCGGGCGTTGAACGAGCAGGTACTGCGAATGCGCAAGGGCCGGGCACTGGAATTTAACATTTCCGGCCCGGAGCATATGCGCGCGAAGCACATGGACGTGATGTTTGAATCCGCCACCACTTCGTTTCAGATTCATTTACAGGTACCACTGGACCTGGCGGTGCGGGCCTATAACGCTTCGATTATTTTATCCGCGCCCAGCGTGGCCGTTTCCGCCAATTCACCCTTTATGTGCGGCAAGGATTTGTGGGCGGAGACCCGTATTCCCTTGTTCGAGCAATCGGTGGAAGTGGGTGGTTACGAGCAGGGGTCCCATGGCCCCCTGCGCCGCGTAACCTTTGGTTCCGGTTATCTGCAAAACTCCATCCTGGAATGTTTTAAGGAAAACCTGAATCATTATCCGATCCTGCTGCCGGGGGTGATCGATGACCCGCCGGAAAATTTCAGTAACGTTCGACTGCACAACGGCACGTTATGGCGCTGGAACCGGCCGCTCATTGGCGTGGAAAACGGCGAACCGCATATTCGTATTGAGCACCGCGTGGTGCCATCCGGCCCCAGCGTACTGGATAATGTGGCCAATGCTGCTTTTTATTTTGGGCTGGCGGAAAACCTGATCCGTCGCGAAGTGCATCCCGAGGTACAACTGCCCTTTAACCAGGCGCGGGACAACTTTTATAATGCTGCCAAGTACGGGTTCGACGCCCACGTGGTATGGCTAGACGGTAAAAAATCCAATATCCGCATATTGATATTAGATAAGCTATTGCCCATGGCGGCCAAGGGTCTGGAAGACGCCGGGGTCGACGCGGCGGATATCGACAAATACCTGGGCATTATCGAACAAC
>JASFMT010000241.1:0-6003 GCA_050117455.1 Gammaproteobacteria bacterium
GCACAGGTGGAGATGGATGCCATTATGCACGTCAGTGCATAATGATGCCTTGCGGCGGCTCGTAAGGGGTGCGTTATTGAAACACCAGTAACCAACCGATCGACGCGTTTGCGTTTTGATGCAACGGTTCAATCGCTGAAAGGGGTTGGCCCTTCCGTTGCCGACAAACTGGCGCGATTGAATATTTTTTCCGTCCAGGATTTGTTGTTTCATTTACCCCTGCGTTACCAGGACCGTACCCGGATTGCGGCCATCGGCAGTTTGCGTGATGGTGATGAAGCGGTGGTCGAAGCGCAAGTGCTGGCCACCGACATAAAATACGGCAAGCGGCGCATGTTGTTGTCCCGTGTTAGCGATGACACCGGGTTGCTGACGCTGCGGTTTTTTCATTTCAATGCCAGGCAGCAACAGAGTTTAACGCCGGGTACGCGGTTACGTTGCTTCGGGGAAGTGCGACGCAGCAAGCAGGACCTGGAGATGGTTCATCCTGAATATGAATTCGTCAAATCATACCAGCGCGAATCGCAACAAGCTTATCTGACAGCGGTCTATCCTGCCACGGAAGGATTGCGGCAATTTTCACTGCGCAACCTGATTGATCAACTTGTCATTGGTCCGGAAACATTAGCCATTGACGTGCCGGAATGGCTGCCGGCGGAGACATTAAAGCAATTACAGTTTCCGTCTTTGTCCAGGGCTATTGCCTTTGTGCACAAGCCGCCGCCGGATGCTCCTCTAACCCAATTACAGCGTGGTGTACACTGGAGCCAACAGCGCCTGGCGTTTGAGGAATTGTTGGCCCATCAACTATCAATGCAGCGGTTGCGTCAACGCTACCGGCAATATAGCGCGCCGCTGCTCAATGGCGGTGATAAACTGCAACAGCAATTAATTGAAAACCTGCCGTTTCAGTTGACTGCCGCCCAGCAACGGGTTTTTGCTGAAGTAAAAAAGGATCTGCAAAACCGGCTTCCCATGTTACGACTGGTGCAGGGTGATGTGGGTTCGGGCAAGACCATCGTGGCAGCGTTGGCAGTGCTGCAGGCGGTCGCTGCCGGTTACCAGGCCGCTGTAATGGCCCCCACCGAGTTGCTGGCTTATCAGCACTATCAGAACTTCGAGCGTTGGCTGCAGCCCCTTAATATTTCCGTTGACTGGTTTGCAAGCAAGCTGTCTGCCGGGGCGCGGCAGGGTGTACTGGATCGTCTTGTTAACGGCGAAACACAGGTGATTGTGGGGACCCATGCGCTGTTTCAGGATGATGTCAGGTTTAATCAACTGGGTTTGGTTGTCATCGACGAGCAACACCGATTTGGCGTGCATCAGCGCCTGGCGTTGCGCAACAAAGGTTTGCAGCAGAACAACGGTGTAGAGATTCATCCTCATCAGTTAATCATGACCGCCACGCCGATTCCGCGCACGTTGGCGATGACCGCATACGCTGACCTGGATTGCTCGGTCATTGACGAATTACCGCCGGGCCGCACCCCCGTGCAAACCGTTGTGATTGAAGATAACCGCCGCGACGATGTCATCGCGCGCGTTCATCAGGCCTGCCGCGACGGAAAACAGGCGTATTGGGTCTGCACACTGATTGAGGAATCGGAAGCATTGCAATGCCAGGCAGCGGAGGATACCGCACAACAGTTGCAGGAGGAACTGCCGGATATTCGCATCGGATTGTTGCACGGCAGGATGAAACCGGCGGACAAAGACCAGACCATGCAGTTATACAAGGAAGGTGAAATCAATGTATTGGTAGCAACCACAGTCATTGAAGTAGGTGTGGATGTGCCCAATGCAACGTTGATGATTATTGAAAATGCTGAACGACTGGGTCTTTCTCAATTGCACCAGTTGCGTGGCCGGGTGGGTCGAGGTGACCAGCAAAGTGCCTGCGTTTTGCTGTTTCATGCTCCATTGTCGCAACATGCCCGGGAACGGTTAGCCGTGATGCGTGATAGTAATGACGGCTTTGTCATTGCTCAACGGGATCTGGAAATACGTGGCCCAGGTGAACTGCTGGGTACACGGCAAACGGGACTCGAACAATTTGCTGTCGCCGATCTGCAGCGGGATCAGTCATTGTTACCAAAAGTGCGACAAACAGCATCATTATTATTGGCAGAAAATCCGAAAGCGTCAGAGGCCATTGTGCAACGCTGGTTACGGCGCCATGAAGATTACGCTCACGTTTAGTGGGGGTACGCGTGGGAGTAAGGTTGTCGATGCTGGCGGCTTACACGCGGTGGAACAAAGTTAATGCAGCCGGAAATCATGCACGATGAATATTAAAATGGGATTAACACAATGCCGCAATGAGCGGTGTTTTGCGGCGTCTTCTGTCCGCGATTAAGACTATGTTGCAATTGGTAATATAATTGTTTGTCGCTTTGTAATTCGTATTACTACTAAAGAAAAGTGAATACGGCTAAGATTCCTCGTTTGTTTGTCGGCAGTTGATTTACGTAGCTGTTAATTTAACCAGTTTGACGGTTTAGTTATGTCTGTCTACTTGACTATCACCCGTTCACTGACTAATAGTTAATAGGAGAACTACTTTCGTACTCCTCCCTCATACGAAGGTAGTTATTAGCGGTCTTTCCCCAAGACCGCTTTTTTATTGCCTGCCGGTCGGCAATTTAAAACCAGATTTATATATATGTGAACGGTATAAACCTAAGACAAAAGGTTGCCGTGATTACGTTGAGTAGGTTCTAGAAGTGAGGGTTAATAACTGGCCCGTGGTATAGCGGTTATTACGGTAACGGTTTTATTCCTCCGCCATCAAGGCAAGCTTGTTTTTCTTCAATGTCGCCTCAAGTTCGTATTGATCCGGGATAATGGCGGCGTTTTTATCAGCAATAACCTGGCGCAAAATCAACGGATCCGTATCGCCAATTTCCGGCGCGTTCTGGATGCTCGTTTCATCGAGACTCATCAGGCGCGGAATACCCGTGGCCAGTAAGCCGTAAAAAGCCCGGTCGGGATCGGCGGAAATGGAATTGAGTATGATAATCCTGCTGCGCCTGGTGGGTTTGGATCCCCGTTGGTTGATCATGACTTCAAAGCTGACCACCGGGACCTGATAGCCACGCCATGACGCGTAACCTAAAAACCAGTCCGGTTTGCCTTCCGGTAATTCCAGTTGCGAATAGCTTACCACTTCTGCGATGGCGGTATTGGGTAGTACCAGGCGCAGCGATTCCAGGGCAATCATTTGACTGCGGACGATGGTTGCTTCTTCAGCCATGATATAAAACCTGCGGGTTTAACAGTTGAATGAGCATTAGCGGTTGTTGTTCCGTAATAGTCGATGGACGTTAGTCTTTGTAGTACTCGAACAGATGCCTGGCCAGTTGTTCCGGCGCCGCGCTATAAGACACCTTGCCGGTTTTGCGGGCCTGGTCGGGCATACTACTGACCACGCAACTGGCGATGTCCTGCGCCCAGACGATGCCACCGTGTTCTGCGATGGATTCGCATCCCCGGGCGCCATCGTCACCCATACCACTGAATACAATCGTACCGGCTTTCTTGCCATAGCGGCGGGCAACTTCAGTCATAACGTTGTCAATGCTGGGCGAATAAATCGTTGCCGGCGGTGCCTGGGTTAACGCCAGGAACCCATCGTCCGTGATCGCCAGTTGCTTGTCGGCGGGGGTGAGAATCACCTGCCCATGTTGTAACTGGTGACCGGTTTTACCAGGGATTACGGTAAACGCGGTGACGCGGTTTAATTGTTCCGCCAATAGTGAAACATGATTGGCGCCAATGTGTTGGGCAAGAATAAACACCACCGGCAAATCCCCGTCAATGGCGGACAAAAACTGCCGTACCGCCTGCGGTCCACCCAGCGATGCGCCCAGCACCCACACATTCAGCTCATCGGCAACAGCCGGCGATTCCCGCGGTGCAGTCGGTGCTTTTTGCGTGGAATCTACAGCCGTTGACAGCGGTGTAACCGTTGATACGGCGGCCGGTTGCTCCTGTTTTTCGGATGTTTTGGGTGGCGCGACGGGAAACGGTTGTTCGTCGGCGACGGCTTGCGAGGGCTTGCCCTGGTCGGCGTCTTTGGCTTCATTAGCCATATCGGTGAGTTTTTCCGCCAGCTTTTTCGACCAGTTACTGTTGGAAGAACCCAGGTTGACGCCTTCCGGTCCACTGTCGTTAAACAACAGGGGCGTGTCGAACTTTTCGGTTATTTCGTCCAGAAAGTCCAGATCATCATCGTCATCGTTTTCGTCAAGGTCGATAAGCATGACGTCAACGGGCTGTTGGTTCAGCGCGCCGACGAACGCACCACCGGTGGTTTCGCTAACCGCCACACTGAGCCCGTTTTTTTCGAGCATGGTTTGCAGGTGCCGGCGCTGTTCATCGGAGGACGCGAAGATTGCTACCTTGGTCGTCGTTGCGCGTTTTGGGTCAAGCATTTATTGTTTATTTAACAGTGACTGGATGTTATCCAGAAGTTCATGTTCCTGATAAGGCTTACCCATGTACATGTTCACACCGATACTGAGTGCCCGGTCGCGGTGTTTGTCACCGGTTCTGGATGTGATCATGATGATGGGAATTTGTTTCAGCCGTGGATCACTGCGCACGGCGGTTGCCAGCTCATAGCCATCCATGCGCGGCATTTCCACGTCCAGCAGAATAATATCAGGTATATGTTCCAACATCACGGTTAATGCGTCCATGCCGTCTTTGGCGGTGAGTGATTCGAATTTGTGACGGGTTAACAGGCGCTGGGTAACTTTGCGCACGGTAATGGAGTCATCCACAATAAGCACGGTCGCGGGTTTCTCCTTCTCAACCGGCGCCACCACTTCCCGGGTTTTGCCGGCCTCGTCGGTTTTCTGCAAGGCATGACTGGTACGAATCAGTGTTGCCAGGTCCAGAATCAGCGCCACCTCCCCGTCCGGTAAAATCGTCGCCCCGGAAATACTGTTAATCGCGCTAAGCTGGGGCCCCACGGACTTGATGACGATCTCCTGCCGGCCGATCAACTGATCGACCTGCAATGCCACCCGGTGATCGCCACTGCGCGCCAGCAACACGGGGTATTTGCCTTTATCGGCGACCGGCTGGGGTGCGCTGCCGTGTAACACATAACCGATATTCAGGTGCTGATACTCAAACCCGGCATATTGATAATTCTCTTCCTTGCCGGAAATCAGGTTGTTGAGTTCACCGGCGCTGAGCCGGATAACGTGTTCGATGTTGGATAGCGGAATCGCATAAACCGCTTCATCCACGTGGATCATCAGCGCCTGGTTTATCAGTACCGTCAACGGCAAGCGTACCGTAAACGTTGAACCCTGGCCCTGTTCGGTGCCGATGTGCAAAGAACCATTCAATTGCTTGATTTCGGTGTTTACCACGTCCATGCCGACACCGCGGCCGGATATCTGAGTAATCTGCTCAGCAGTACTAAAACCCGATTGCAGGATGAAATCCAGGACTTCATCGTTCTCCACTTTGGAATGCTTGTCGATGATACCCCGCTCGATGGCTTTTTCGCGAATGGCATCAACGTTGATTCCTGCCCCGTCGTCACTGATCTTCAGTACTACCTCTGAGCCTTCGCGGCTGAAGTCAATGGAGATAGAGCCGGTTTCGGGCTTTTTGGCTTTTTTCCGCTGTGCCGGAGTTTCCAGGCCATGGTCAATGGCGTTACGCAGGATATGTTCCAGTGCCGGTACGATGCGGTTGAGCTGGGTACGGTCCATTTCGCCGTCGGCGCCGTTAATATGCAATTCCGCCTCTTTGCCCGTTTCCTGGCAGGTTTGGCGCACCACGCGGCGCAGCCGGGCAACGATACTGGAGAACGGCGTCAGCCGGGTACGCATTAACTCTTCCTGCAAATCGCCGTTGATGCGCGATTGTTGCAACAACAGTACATCGGTATCGCCGGACAGCGCTTCCAGTAATTTCTGGATACTGGTCAAGTCATCGAAACTTTCCACCATACTGCGTGACAGTTGCTGCATGTAGGAAAAG
>JASFMT010000242.1:0-5993 GCA_050117455.1 Gammaproteobacteria bacterium
GCGGCCGCTGCGAATACCCTCCACGTTACCCACCACTTCTTCTACTTCCGGTGGATAGATATTGCGTCCACCGCGAATGATCATGTCCTTGGTCCGGCCGGTCACGTAGACTTCGCCGTCGGCGATGTAGGCGAGATCTCCGGTATTCAGCCAGTCATCGCAAAACAAATCCTTGCTGATTTCCGGATTACGGTAATAACCCTGGGTGGCCGAAGGCCCACGAAATTGCAAACGGCCCTGATGGCGCGGCGGCAGCTCCCGGTTGTCATCGTCCACCACCCGTACCTGGTGATTCAAAATCGGCTTGCCGCAACTGACGAACTGAATCGCGGTTTCATCATCGGCATTGGCGGGTACAGCCTTGCCGGATTCCATCAACGTTTGCCGCTGCACCCGGTCAACACGAAAACCACGATCCATGGGTGTAAACGTCAGGCCAACGGAGTTCTCCGCCAGGCCATACACCGGCATCACCGCCTCGCGGCGTAACTTGTAACGGCGGTATTTTTGGTAAAACTGCTCCATGGTTTCGGAACTGACCGCTTCGGCGCCGTTAAATGCCGCTCGCCATTGACTCAGGTCCAGCCCCTGTAATTGATCATCGCTAATACGCCGTAAACAAAATTCGTAACCGAAGTTGGGGGCCGCGGATAACGTACCACCATACTGATGAATGGCCCACAACCAGCGCTGGGGTTTGGCAAGAAAAGCCAATGGTGACATAACCACCAACTTGGCTCCGTAATACTGACTGCCCAACCACGCACCAATTAATCCCATGTCATGATACAACGGCAACCAGCTTACAAATACATCCTTGCTGCTGGCATTAATCGTTTCGCCCATGGAACGGATGTTGGCCAGCAAGTTGTTATGCGTGAGCATCACACCTTTAGGTGAACCCGTGCTGCCGGATGTATATTGAAGAAAAGCAATGTCGTCGGGATGGTTGGTGACTCGTTGATACGCCCCGGGATCGCCACGAACATCATCAACGGTCACCACATGCTTCATGGGTTCGACATGGGACTTTAACAGGCGGGCAATGAGTTTCGCCTCTTTGACGGTAATCAATACCGACGCGCCGCAATTTTGCAGGATACTGGTATGGCGCCGAACGTGATCTTCAATTTGCGATGGGCGGGCCGGCGGATATAGGGGCACCGGTATGCCGCCGGTCAATAAAATACCCAGAAAACAATAAAAGTATTCCTTGCAGGTGGGCAACATAATCGCCACCGGTTGTTGCGGTCCAACACCGAGATACTGCAAACCCGCCGCGATCGCCTGCGCCTGTTCCAGCAGCTGGGCATTCGGAACGGTCTCACCGGACATGTCATCGGCATAAAACTGTATCTGTGGCTGTTGCGGATTCCGGTCCACATACCAATGAATAACATCGACCAGGGTTTTTGCAGACTCGGGCGTTGACACACTGTCACGCGCCTCTGTGACTGCTCGTTGTGAATCACGTTGCAAAGGTGAACCCGCAGCGCCGCCCTTCTCCAACGCCGGAATTAGATCCTTGAGTTTTATTGCCTCGGCAAACAAGGTTTCATCCAGGGAGACACCGGTCGTTTTTTCAAGCCGGTCAAATAACTCTACGCGGGCCAGGCTGTCAAATCCCAGGTCATTGGTGATATCACTGTTCAGGGTAATATCCGCGACCTGTACGTGGGGGCTGTTACTTTCCTTCGCCAGTTGCCGTGCCACCACCAACAAATCGTCAGCAATTTGATGAGAGTGCTGAAATTCTGTGGTTTTCTGTCCCTCGGTTGCCATAACACTGGGTCCTGTGGTTAACGATACAACGCCCGGTTCAATTGCCTGTTAAGAATGTTGTTGATGTACCACTACCGTCGCGAGGATGATCCACCCTGTCATCCATTGTCAACGAACTTACTCAACACTAAGATGCTGTGTCTAACAACACTATGGTTCCGCCGCGACTTTCGCAACCTGGCCTGGTAACCGGTCTTTTTCAACATCATAGTAGACAATGCGCCGCGGCGTAACGTTTGTATGGCCCATCCATCTCTATTGTTCCGCCCACTGCGTAAAGATCTTCATCAATTGACCGAATTTCGCCATATCGATGATCGTCATTGAACGCCAACACCTGCCGCACGAAGCACACGACAATGCACTTGTCAGCCATGCGTGAGTTCATTTGGGTTTCCAGCACCGCCACATTACCTTTGCGTCACCTTTGCGTCGCGATGGACCTGTATAAATTATGACCGCAACCGGCGCCAAAAAATCTCAGCATTTTCAACAAATCACACCACCGGACATCCACAGCACATGCAAACATTCACTTTCCGTCATAGGTACCCGAATGAATTTGCACAATAAATATACAGAACATACAGACCCATAAGCATCCTTTAAGAAAACAGGGTTTTTATAAGCGTCCCTTAAGACAGTCATAAACTTCCGTTAAAAAGCCCTCCCTATAGTGCTTCTCAACACAACGCATAAACCAAACGAATTTAAGTGAGGGCATGGACATGAATAAATTGATCTTAACCGCAAGTGCAGCTTTATTGATTTTCTCGGCAACCGCTAACGCCGGCATGATGGGCCGTGGCTCCATGAGCATGGGTGGTGGCGGCTCCATGAGTATGGGAGGCGGTGGCTCCATGAGCGGTGGAGGTATGTCCGGTATGAGTGGCGGCGGTTCCATGAGCATGGGTGGCGGCTCCATGAGTGGCGGTATGTCGGGTATGAGCGGCGGCGGTTCCATGAGCATGGGCGGCGGCTCCATGAGCGGTGGTGGTATGAGTGGCGGTGGTTCCATGAGCATGGGCGGCCGCATGGGTGGCATGTAACAGCTTCTTTGCATCGCCTGCACGGCAGGCTCCGGCCCTCATTCAAGATGCAGTGGTGAGAGCCTGCCGTGCAAGCGAAGCATGACATGTGAATAATTTGTTTGTATGACTGGCTGTAAAAATTCTACGACTGCTTTTTGCCGGTTACTTTAAGCAACAAGGCTGGTAACAAAAGAAAATCCATCGCCAATGCAATAGAAATGGTAATCGCTGACAACAATCCCATATCCGCTGACATCTTGTAATCCGAAAACGTTAACACCAGAAACCCGGCAACCAATGCAATGGTGGTGACCGCCATGGCCGGGCCCACAAGATGGAATGTTTCGCGGATCGCGATCTCAGTTTGCTGGTGATGTGTTTTTTGATAGCGTAAATATTTGCTGATAAAGTGCACGGTATCGTCTACGACGATGCCTAGCGTCATACCGATCACCACGGACAATCCCAGGCCCACTTCGCCCACAAACAACGTCCACAACCCAAAGGCCACCAAAGCAGGTGTTATGTTGGGCACCAGGCTCACCAGCCCCATATCGATTCGGCGCAGGGCAATCATCAACACGAATGAAATGGCAATCAACGCGGTAAACGCGGCGGTTAACATGCTTTTGATATTACGCTCCGACAGGTAGGCCCACACAATAGACAAGCCGCTGCCCCGGATATGCATATACGATGGCATGTTATCCCGCAACCATTGTTGCGCCCGTTGATCCAGATTGCGTAATACGCGCGTACCTTTATTTTTCACCGTAACGATGACCCTTGTTGCCGATTTATCAATGTTAATCTGGTTGTTGAGGTCCAGACCCAACGGCAATGACATTTCATACAACAGCAAGTATTGCGCGGCCAGTTGGCGGTTTTGGGGAATGCGATAGTACGCTGAATCGTCGTTATGCATGTTTTTGTTCAGGCGCTTGAAGATTTCAGCAACGGTATACACATGGACCACTTCCGGTTGCTGGCGTAACCAGCCGGCAAAACGGTCCAGCTTTTTCAAATAGCCCGGTTCGGCAATTGCACCGGGCGAGCCCGCGGGTAATGAATAGTCAATATAGTCGGAACCGCTTAACCGGTTTTCCATCACATCGGTGGCAACGCGTACCGTAATATCCTTGCTGAAATAGTGAATCCAGTTATCGTTGAGCACATTACGCGGTGCAAGCAATGCACCGGCAATCACGACAATAGCTAATACGCCAATAATGGCGTTTTGGCGCTGAATGACAAATGCGGACAGCCCATCGAACAAATCCCGGCTGGTCGTTACCGGCGCAGGTTTAACCTTCAGGGGTAATACCGCAATCAATGGCGGCAGAAAAAATACCGAGTATATAAACGCCATGGTAATACCGATGGCGACAATGTTACCCAGGTCATGAAAAGGCGGCGACTCGGACATGTTCATGGTTAAAAATCCAATGGCCGTGGTCACGCTGGTCAAAAACACCGCTTGCAGGTTAATAGTCAACGATTCCACCAGTGCATCGTGCCTGGACTTGCCGGCGTACATGAGCCGGTACAACGTAATTAATATATGAACACTGTCGGCAACCGCCAGGGTCAGAATGATTGTTGGAGCGTTGGCTGAAGCGGGATTTATGGACAAGCCTAACCAGCCGGCGATACCCATCGCCGAGAGCATGGATAAAAACACGATAAACATGGTGACCACCGTGGCGGTCACCGATCGCACCGACAACCCGACTACAACAGTCAGAATCAAAAACATGATGGGCGCCAGTACCACCATGTCATGGCGCCCCACTTCGGAGAACGCCATGTCAAACATCACACTACCGGTGAGATAAAATTTGATATCCGGATACTGAGCGCGAAGCTGGTCACGCAATTGACGAGCGTATTCCGCCACCCTGGCCACCTGATCCGGTGTCTTGCCGGTGAATATAATATTTGTCATCACAGCGGTGGTTTGTGCGTCGGATGATAGCAACCGGTTAACCAGCAACGGTTCGGCCAACGCCTGGCGGCGTTTATCCGCGAGCTGTTGCTCACGAAGCGCTTCTGGATCCGAGATGAAATCCCTGACGATCAGTTCATCGCGTTTTGCGGTAGTAAACTGAAAATTGGTAATGGAATCCACGCGGCTGGATAAGGGTATCTGCCAGCAAGCTTCGGTCAGCGACTTAACGGCGCCAAGCGTGTTGCGGGTGAATACGTCCCCATGCTCGGGATCCACGATGATGATAATTGACTCGGTTTTGGTGTAAATATTCTCCAGCTTCTCGAGTTCCTGCAGCCGGGGATCTTTTTCGGCAAAAAACACCCGCAGGTCACTGTCGATGGAAATAAACCACAAACCACTCGCAGTAACGAGCACTAAAATTACGGTAGCCACAATTAACCACCAGCGTCTGGCAACAATCCATTCAGCTAATCTTGATTCAAAATGATACATGTCAGAGGCAACAGTATTGTCGTAACATCGCTTTTGGCTCGCTACTTTTCATGGTACCGCATCATCGTACAGCGTTTCTTAGTATATATACTAATGGAAACCATCGATTCACGATAGACAATAAATAGACCTTTGATCGTAGCAACATCGCGCGTAAAATGAGTGAGCAATATTTTGATAGAGCCATTAGTCAATGGCGCAGCCCGTATGCAGGATAAGTAATGATCAAACCGGATTATCACGGCGGCAGTATCGTTAATCTCATGGCCACCATCATGCAGGCCCTCGGAACTCACACCAACGAGCATGCGCCGTTGCCGGACCTTGATCAGCAATTGTTGCAGCGAGCACAAAATGTGGTGTTATTGGTCATTGACGGGCTGGGCTTCGAATACTTAAGCCATGAAGGAAAACACAGTACGTTGCACCAGTTTGTACATCGCAAGTTAACCACCGTATTTCCTTCCACAACAGCAACAGCAATTACCACCTTTATGACCGGCCTTGCACCGCAGCAGCATGGTTTAACCGGGTGGTTTACCTACTTTCAGGAATTGGGTAGTATCATTACGGTGTTGCCATTTAAGCCACGTTTTGGTGGCGCATCGCTAGGCGAACTGAACGTTGACGTGCAATCCCTTTACGGACATATACCGATTTTCGATTTGCTGGAGGTCGATGGGTTTATCGTCACACCGGACTCCATCGCCTACTCGGATTACAGTCTTGCGCATCGC
>JASFMT010000243.1:0-5993 GCA_050117455.1 Gammaproteobacteria bacterium
CGCATTAACCTTATCGACTGGCATCACGTTGGACAGCAACCCTTTGCACAACTGGCGCGGACCCGCCAGGTTGACGACGCCATCATCGCCCGTTGCCAGACCTGGATCGCCGAACATTACGCCGAACCGAACCCGGTCACCAATATGATTCGCTTGTCAGGTTTGGCAGAACGCACTTTTAAACGGCGTTTTCAGCAGGCCACCGGCATGCCGCCGTTGGAATACGTGCACGCCATGCGCCTTGAAGAAGCCAAGCAAATGCTGGAAAGCGGCGACCAGCCCATTGAAGCCATCGCCAACGAGGTGGGTTATGAAGATGCCGGATATTTCAGCCGGTTGTTTAAACGCAAGGTAAACCTCACGCCCGCGCAATACCGCAAGCGCTTTGGCGCGTTGCGAAAATCACTTTCTGCGGTCTGAGTTAAAAAACCCGGATTCTGCAAGACTTCATCCGGGCTTCGCCCTCAACTCCCGCGATATCTATTGACGTAGGAGCTTGCCGTGCAAGCGGTAGAAGATATTACCGGAATTTGACATCAAACATTATCGCCTGCGGGGCAGTCTCCTACCCCACAACTAAGCGCGTGATTACAGTTTTGCCGGGCGAGGGATAACGGACGTGTTGTTGATCATCAATAAAAACCAATCTCCTCCACGGCACGTACTGCCAATCATAAACAACCACGTTATTTTGTCTGTTGCTGCAGCTTGTAGAACTGCACTGCCTTGTCCCGGCGCCAGCGTTGCAATTGGGCGTCTTGTTTATACGCTTTTTCCAGTATCAACTGCAATGTTCCTTCCATGCGGTAATGCCGGGTTTCCGAATCCAGGCGCATAACTTCTTTTCCTTTCTCGTCAAAAAACACCGTGGCCGGTCTATAGGAAAGGTCAAGCTTCGCAAACCATTGCTTCGGACTGATACGCTCGCCGTTCGGGGTAACAACCCGCGTTTTGGTATCGGATGCGTCAAGGTGTACCGTCTCAAATTCACCCATCAACCGGCGAACCGATTTATCACTGAGCACCTTTTCATGAAAGCGCTCACAGGCGCTGCAATCAGGCTCTTCAAACACCACAAGCATGGGTTGATCCGCCGGGCCGGCGCGCCGGTCCAGAATGTACGGCGGTTTTGAAAACAGCTCGGGGTCCCGCTTTATGTCCGCGGCCTGTTTCGATGATGAATCTTTTATTCTGCGCGCATAGGCGCGCAGCGATTCGCGTTTGTAATGCTTGCCTTCCAGGTAACCCAGCACCATGCGGAACTTGGCCGGTGGATAGTAGCCAACAATCTTCAGAAGCTTGCGCCCCCCTGCGCCATAAAAAATCAAGGTAGGTGTAAAAGCCGACTTGTTGGCGGTAACAAACTCCTTGACGATATAACGCTTGCCGGCGGGGTCGGTCATCTCCCGGTCATCGAAGATTTCCAGTCCCACCACGTCAAAGGATGCCTGCACACGCCGGCGAATATCGGGCAGACTTAGTGAATTGTCGATAAACGCCTTGCAGTAACTGCAACGGCGGGTGCTGATGAAAACCATCAATCCCTGCTTGCCTTCTTTTACCGCGCCTTTCAAATCTTCGTCAAGCAGCAGAAACCCCTGCTTGAACCAGTCCGGAAAATGCACGTCGGCAAACACATCTTCGGCGAAGTCTTCCGACTTTGTCTTCGGCGATTGCTCTTTGATTTTCGCCAGTCTGCGATCCAGTTTGTCCGCGAGTTTCACATTACCGCTGCGGCGAGCCCAGTCCGCCACCGAGTCGCCGTCATAGTCCTTAAGGTCCAGCCGCGCTCCGGCTCGCAACAACAACTCGACAATATCCTGCCGCCCGTTGCCCGCCGCCATCATCAACGGTGTAACGCCACCGGCATTGCGCTTGTCAAAATCCGCTCCCGCCCGAATCAACATGCGGGTAATATCCGCCGGCGCATTGGCGGCAAGGTGGATCGGGGTCCTGCTCCAGCGGTCGCTGATGGTTGCCGATGCCCCCGCTTCTAATAGCAACGCCACCGCTTTACGTTTGCCGTCCCTGACGGCGTACATTAAGGCAGTCCAGCCCTTGGCGTCCTGGACATCCAGCGATTCATCCGATGATTTGTGCCGCGCAATTCGCTTTTTAAGCACCGCTATCGACTCGTTCCGTACCGCATCGTGCAACCCAGGTGGATTGCCGGCGGGCACGGCGATGCCCGGCAACACCATGGCAATGCATGCCAATAGCAAACCATATAAGACACTGGTATTATTAAAAATTTTAACATGCTGCAATCTGTTGGGCGTGCGCATAATTGATGTCCTTGATTGAGTGTATTTGCCTGTGCGATGACTAATATTTACTAAATGCACGAAACAAAGTCTCAACCAAAGTCCAACGGTAACAACACGAAAAAAAACCACGGCATATTTTTCCAGTACAAACAAACTGTTATGCATTATTTGCAGACGCGCCACGGAGCGCGGTGCAATAAACCCAAATTCCGCGAATAGTGGCAACACATGAAACATCCCGGCTCTGAAAGCTTTAAAATCGATGACTGGCGGGTTTCCCCCCGCGAAGGCTTGCTGACCCGCGGCAATGAAACAGTGCGCCTCGAACCCAAGGCCATGGAAGTGCTGGTTTATTTTGCCTCGCGCCCCGGTGAAGTCATCACCCGCGAAGAACTGGAACGGGATGTGTGGCACGGTGCCTTGGTGGGTTATGAAGCGGTCACCAATACCGTGATCAAACTGCGCAAGGCCCTGCAGGACAATGCCCGGCAACCACGTTTTATAACAACTGTTCCCAAAGTCGGTTACCAATTGATTGCGCCGGTGACCTATCCCGGTGACAACGACAGTGCTGAAACCACCATGGCCATTGGCGGCCAACCCACGGCCGGTACGTCTCGGCGAGCATCATCATCGCCGGCGCATAAGTACGGCATCGTTGCGGCATCACTGGCGGTAATAGTTTTATTGGGATTGATCTGGTTATGGCCGGGCGGTAAAGATAACCATGTTGCGACGCCTTCTATACTCGTACTGCCATTTGAAAATCTCGGTGATGATCCGACACAGCATTATCTGGCCGACGGGATCACCGAGGACATCATCACGGACCTGTCACGACTGTCGAACATCATGGTCATCGCCGGCAATTCCTCGTCCAGATTCAAGGAAAAACCAATGTCAGCGCAGGAAATCGGCACCGATATCAATGTAATGTACGTTCTCAAAGGCAGCGTCAGACGCCTGAGCGATAAAGTCAGGGTTAACGTTCAACTTGTCAACGTCGAAACCGGCTTCAATGCCTGGGCCCAACGCTATGACCGCACGGCAACTGAAATGTTTGCGGTGCAGGATAACGTGACGCAACGCATTGTTGAAGCACTTGCTGTTAACATCACCAGCCAGGAAAAACAACGGCTGGCGCAACGGGCAACCGACAACTTGAAAGCATATGACCTGTTTCAGGAAGGGCAACGCATCTCCAAGGCCAGCACCAAAGAATCAAACGAACAGGCGCGCGCGGTTTACCGCGAAGCAATCGAACTGGATCCCCGTTACGGCCGCGCCTACGGCGCATTGGCCATCACCCTGGCCGACGACTTTCGGCGAGGCTGGACCGATACGCCCCTTGAAACACTGGACCGCGCACTGGAACTGGCGGAACAGGCCGTTGCCCTCGACAACACAACGCCACAAACCTACTGGGCATTGGCTTACGTCCACCTCGCGCGCAAGGAATACGAGCAGGCGGAACAGGCCGTGTCACAGGCCATCACCATTGCGCCGAATTATGCGGATGGCTACGGCTTGCTGGCGCTGATCAAGGTCCATCTTGGACAAGCGCAACAGGCGGTGGAGATCAACACCCGGGCAATGCGCCTCAACCCCTATTACACCTGGAACTATCTTTATACTCTCGGCAGCGCTTACTATATGCTGGGCGACTACCAGGCGGCCATCGACACCCTGGAACAGGCCCAGGCACGAAATGAAAACGCGGTCCACGTAAAACTTTATCTGGCAGCCAGTTATCAAATGGCGGGCCGCCATGAAGATGCCAGATGGACCATTGAGCAAGTGGGGATATTGAGCCCAACCACGACCCTTCGCGACATTGAAAAAGCCCTTCCCATCGCGGACCCCGAATTCAGGCAGAACTTTCTGCAAAACCTCCGAAAAGCCGGATTACCAAATTAATATTGAAGCTTTACCTGCTGATTTTGTTGTTATTTTTTTACCCTAAAATAATTTTCAAATAATCCAGGATCCTGTATCTCATTAAATAAAGAGGCTTTAACGCCGAATATACTATTGTGCCATGCAACAAATCACGCAAGGATTTTACCTATCCGGCAACCGTCTTTTGAAATAAAATACGACCAGGTTTAATGATGAACCACAATAAACACTTTTATACTTTTCCCGGCATTTTCGTATTATTAAGCTGCAGCCTTGTTTCTGCCTGCGGTGGCAGCGACAGTGGCGATGGATCTAACACAGATCCCGTCAGCGAAGAAATAACAGTCAGCGGTATTAATCCCGCCAATGGCATGTTTGATCCTGCACCCACGGTGGATGGAAGTTATAATCTGTGGATGAGCTTTTCGATTGTCGAGCCATCATCGGTCGATCCCGTACTGTCTCATGTCAACACACGCATCGCTTCATCCACTGACGGCGGGCTAACCTGGCAGGATGCAGTTGTGGCACCAAATACAACGTCTGACTTCCAAGTACCGGACGGTAGTGGTGGCACTTACAATGCCACCTGGCACTATGAAGTCTCGCGTCTGTTTTACGATCCCTACGCCAGCGATCCCAACGAGCGCTGGAAAATATTGTGGCACCGCTTTCTTGGGGTGGATATTAACGGTGTCTATACACCGTTGTTCGAACATAGCTGGATTGGCTTAAGCACCGCGCCCGCACCGGGCGGACCGTGGTCTTCGGAACGTAAATTGTTTGTCGGCACACTATACGATACTGCCAATGACACAACCATCGGTCCACCTGAATTTGATCTGCCGGCATTGTTTCCGGACAACCTGGAACTTGGGTTGTGCGCAGCGTTTACGGAACCTGGCGTATTGGTGAAGAGCGACGGTGTGTATATAAGTATGCTGTGCGGTGCCGGGCCAGCCGGTAAAACCGTGTTGCTGCAATGCTCCCATGATTTAAGTAGTTGTGATTACCTGGGGGACTTCCTGCTCAACAGCGAAGCGGCGCAGTTTGAGTACCCGGATCAGGATTTCGAGGGATTCTCCGCCAGCGAAATGTTCACCATTAACAGTACCGATTACCTGATGGTGACGCCCAACAACCCCACCACCGATGTATATCGTGGTTGCCTGGTTTTCGAGATACAGGACCTGGCCAATGCACAGGTTATACGACAAAACGGTAACCCGGTATTAATCAAACGTATCGACGGAGAACTCGATACCTTTCGCGGCGCCTGCGGCTATCACGAAGCGTTGACGGAAAGCGGGATCTTACTGAGCCAGCATACGTCAGCGGTACCGCAATTCCATATTATGGCCACCAAAATACAGATACCGTGACTGGACACTAAAACGCTGTCATCGCCAGCAGGGCTGGCTCCTACGCCAAAACTTACCACCTTGGCCTTTTCCTGCGTAGGAGCCTGCCATGCAGGCGATAAAAACAAAAAGCGAAGCGTATTGCACCGGAATCAAAAATGTCCGTCATGCTTCATCGCATCAAACCCAAACGCCTAAAAAAAGCCACCACCGTGTAGGATGCGGTGATAACCGCATCAAATACGACGCTTCGTGTGTTACTGACGATGCGGTTCGTTCCTTTTTTTCCCTACAGGGTGCACCTCGCGCTACAGCCGAATACAAACCAAAAAAACCATCGGTCTTACTGGTGTAAATTATTCATAACGCAATGCATCGATAGGATCCAGCCGCGCGGCTTTGCGCGCCGGGAAAAAACCGAAAATAATACCGACGGCGGCAGAAAACAAAAAGGCCAGCACCATAA
>JASFMT010000244.1:0-5964 GCA_050117455.1 Gammaproteobacteria bacterium
CACCGGTGCGTGCTGTATCGAGCAAATAAACACCTTTCGGTGTTGCGTTGGCGATTTCCTCGAACAAATGTACGATCTCCGGCCGGCTACTTTGTAGTCGCTGAATAACTTCCATGCGTGCCAGTAAGCGTTCTTTATCCTGTTTCAGCGTTTTGATTTCCTCAATTTCCTTTTCGACCTTTGCAATGGTTTTTTCAAGAAATTGATTACGCTGGCCCTGACTATTAATCATACTGGTCATCTGGATATGGACAAATACGATAGCCAGTCCCGTCACGATGGCCGCACCCGCTAAGGCGGTATTAAACTGCCGTTGTTTCGCGGTCCGCAGTTCTTCCCGCCAGGGCAGTAAATTAATATGTGGCATTAGTCAAAACTCCTTAAAGCCAGTCCGCACGCGATCATCAGTGCGGGTGCATCATTGCTAAGTGCCTGTGCTTTTACCCTGGAAGCCAGTGACATGCTGGTAAACGGATTTGCCACCGACGCCGAAGAACCGACCCGTTCCTCAATGAGTTCATCGATGCCGGGGATAGAGGAACTGCCGCCAGCGAGAATAATGTGATTTACGGCATTGTGGTGACTTGATGAGAAAAAGAATTGTAATGAGCGGCTGACCTGTTGTGCCATGGCGTCTTTGTAGGGCTCCAGCACTTCCGGGACATAGTTGTCTGGCAGGCCACCCTGGCGTTTTGCCATACCGGCTTCCTCGTAAGAGAGGCCGTACCGGCGTTGAATTTCCTCAGTGAGCTGTTTGCCGCCAAAGATCTGGTCGCGGGTATAAATGATTTTGCCATCATGCAGTACGCTAAGCGTGGTCATGGTGGCGCCCACATCGACAATGGCTACGGTATTGTCCTGAATGCCACCAGGTACCTGGGCCGCTAATAAAGGGAAGGCGTTTTCCAGTGTATAGGCTTCAATATCTACGATCCTGGTGGTCAAGCCGCCCAGTTCCACGGCAGCCACCCTGGAATCGACATTTTCGCTGCGAGAAGCTGCCAATAATACGTCACAGGTGTCGGGATTAGACTCCGATGGCCCCAGTACTTCGAAGTCCATGTTCACTTCCTCAAGGGCATAGGGAATATACTGGTCAGCCTCCAATTGAATTTGACTTTCCAATTCGTCATCGGCTAAGTTGGATGGCATTGTAATCACTTTGGTAATGACGGAAGACCCTGCAACAGCCACTGCTGCGAATTTCGTCCGGCTTCCCGAGCGTTTTACGGCACGGCGAATGGCTTCTCCCACAGCTTCCACATCGGTGATATTTTTTTCCACGACAGAATTCGGAGGTAATGGCTCCGCTGCGTAGGCTTCAACCTTGTATCCGTCTGATTGTTGGCTCAATTCCAGAAGTTTGACCGCGGTCGAACTGATATCCAGGCCAATAACAGAAGTCTTCCTTGGTGCAAAAAATTGCGCTATTCCCACACTGGTATCCTGCTATGTGTTTTGAGTTGAAGTGTATATCGGTACGATTTTCGCAAACTTAAAGAAAAGGGTTGAAAATCCGGGTAAAAAACAATGTTGGTTAAAAAATAGATAAAGAATAAATAGTATTGGGTTGATGTTATTGAAAGTTTTATACTTTGTCGACACGGAATTTTTGAAAGTGATCACACTCTAACCGACACTGAAATGAGATAATTTTTATACAATTTTTGTTGAGATAATAAATGGCTGGCAAATTAAAGAAGGTATTTAGCGCTCCTGTCCTGGTAACCATCGCGAGCGGCTGTCTTTTAGCCGCATTTGTAACGAGTTTGGCGATTTACTGGTTTGTCGTTCCCAAGCTACCACCTATTGAAAACCTCCGAGACGTTCAGTTACAAGTCCCGTTAAAAATTTATACCCGGGACGGCAAGCTGATTGCCGAATACGGCGAAAAACGCCGCGCACCGTTGGATGTCGAACAGACTCCTAAAACACTTATTAACGCAGTACTGGCGGCAGAGGATGACCGGTTTTACGAGCACTATGGTGTAGATCCCAAGGGAATTTTACGGGCGATTGTGTATATTATACGCACCGGTCATAAAGGACCCGGCGGCAGTACCATTACCATGCAGGTGGCCCGTAACTTTTTTCTCAGCTTTGAGCGCACCTACCTGCGTAAGCTCAATGAAATCCTGTTGTCGTTCAAGATCGAGCAGGAATTAACCAAAAACGAAATCCTGGAGCTTTATTTAAATAAAATATACCTGGGAAACCGGTCCTATGGATTCGCCGCGGCGGCGCAGGTTTATTACGGAAAGGACCTGGACGAATTAACGCCAGCGCAATTTGCTATGATAGCCGGTTTGCCGAAAGCCCCGTCGCGTTACAATCCTATTGTCAATCCGGAACGTGCCTTACAGCGTCGTAACTATGTGCTGGGACGTATGCATGAACTGGGGTTCCTGTCTGATGCGGACTATGAGCTGGCCAGGGAATCCAGGGATGATGCGGAGTACCATGGTTTACGCGTCGAAGTGGAGGCGCCATACCTGGCGGAAATGGTGCGAGCAGAATTGTATGACCGTTTGGGTAACGACGCCTATACGCAGGGCTATCGGGTTTACACCACAACCGAATCGCGTTTACAAATTTCTGCCAATGATGCGTTGCGCAGCACATTACTGGAATATGAAGAACGTCATGGCTTTCGCGGACCGGAGGCGAATATCGATTTATCGACCGTAGAAGACGGTGACATTGATGCCTATCGCGCCATTCTTTCCGATTATCGTGAAGTAAACAAGTTATGGCCCGCGTTAGTCACCGCTGTCGACGAAAAGACGGTGCAGGTCTATCAACGGACCCATGGTTTTATTCAGCTGGACTGGGATGGGCTCAAGTGGGCGCGTCCGTGGAACGGCGATGGCCGGATTCCTGGCCCGGAACCGGAAAAGGCCAGCGATTTTCTGGTACGCGGCGATGTCATCCGCGTGGTTAAAGTAAGTAAAGCCACCGAGGAAGAACCGGCACGCTGGAAACTGGCGCAAATTCCCCGGGTAGAAGGGGCGCTGGTTTCGCTGTCACCACACGATGGCTCCATCCTGGCTTTGGTAGGCGGCTTTGATTTTCAAAAAAGTAAATTTAATCGCGTCACCCAGGCGGAGCGGCAACCCGGCTCCAACATCAAACCGTTTATCTATTCTTCGGCCCTTGAAAAGGGATTCACCGCGGCGAGTTTGATTAATGATGCACCGATTGTGTTTGAAGATCCCGGTCTGGAATCCACCTGGCGCCCGGAGAATTACAGTGGCAAAGTGTTTGGCCCCACTCGTCTGCGCCAGGGATTGATTAAATCCAGAAACCTGGTGTCCATTCGCCTGCTGCGGGCGATTGGTATTTCCTATGCCATCGATTACCTGCAGCAGTTTGGGTTTCGCAAAGAAAGCCTGCCCAGGGATTTATCCCTGTCTTTAGGTAGTGCGGCGATAACGCCACTGGAGCTGGTGACCGGCTATGCCGTATTTGCCAATGGCGGATATAAAGTGGAACCTTATTATATTGACCGCGTTGAAACCGCGGAAGGCGATGTTATCTTGCGTGCTAACCCGTTGGTGGTGTGTGAGCAATGCGAGAATAATGTAGACGATACATCCGGGCAAGATCCCGCACTGGTTGAAGCCAATGCGTCGCAAGACTCGCCGGAAAACACGTCCAACGATACATTGCCTGTCGCGGATACCCAGGCGATGCCGCACAGTACTGATTTGCTAATACCGGTTCACGATCCGGCCATGCAGGATCCATTTTTCACCAATGGCGAAGTTAGTGAAGACATGGACGAACAACCGGCTATGCGGACCGATCCCCAACGTATCGCAAAACGTATCGTTTCGTCGCAAAATATGTACATCATGAACAGCCTCCTGCGTGATGTGGTTAAGCGAGGTACGGGTCGGCGCGCGCTGGCATTGGGCCGCAGTGATATCGCCGGCAAGACCGGTACCACCAACGAACAACAGGACGCCTGGTTTTCCGGGTTTAATCCCGAAGTGGTGGCGACAGCCTGGGTCGGTTTCGATGAACCTCATACCTTGGGGCATAATGAATATGGTGGACGTGCGGCGTTACCCATGTGGATTGACTATATGCGCGAGGCGTTAAAAGGGTTGCCGGAAACGGGCCTTGAAACGCCACCGGGCCTGGTAACCGTACGTATCGATCCCGAAACCGGATTATTGGTGGGTGCTGATTTTCCCGATGCGATTTTTGAAATTTTCCGCGCCGACAACGTGCCCAGGCGCCTGGAAGAAGAATCTCTGGCGGCAACGCCAGAAACCGGTAGCAGTACATCGCCGGTGCCGGAAACAGAAAATATTCCGGAACAATTATTTTAAGGAAATTTCTCTAGGTGAGTAGTTGTGAAAAAGAAAAAAGGGGTAGCTGTCAAGCTACCCCTTTTATTTTACGCTTACTATGTTCTTTTAATTGCCGATAATTTTTTCATTCGATAACAAGTTAGCGGCCGATCATGCCTTCCCCGGGAGCCGGTTCCTCATGCTGTAAAGTCAAATTGGTATCAGTGCCTCCTGCCTTGCCTTCGCTGAGACTGATCTTCAACCGCAGATTGTTTTGTGAGTCAGCGTTACGCAGAGCTTCATCCAGCGGTATTTTACCTGCCTTGTAAAGATCAAAGATGGCCTGGTCAAAAGTCTGCATTCCCAGGTTAGCCGACTTATCCATCACTTCCTTGATTTTATGGACTTCACCTTTAAGGATGGTTTCGCAGACCAGTGGCGTGCCCAGTAGCACTTCCACCGCGACGCACCGTTTACCCTCGACTGTGGGAATCAGGCGTTGCGAAATAAATGCACGCAGGTTTAATGACAAGTCCATCAGCAACTGGTTACGGCGTTCTTCCGGGAAAAAGTTGATAATCCGGTCCAGCGCCTGGTTGGCATTGTTAGCGTGCAAGGTCGATATGGCCAGATGACCGGTTTCTGCAAAGGCAATGGCGTGTTCCATGGTTTCCCGGTCGCGCACCTCACCGATGAGGATCACATCGGGTGCCTGACGCAGCGTATTTTTCAACGCATCTTCGTAACTGTCGGTATCCACCCCCACTTCTCGCTGGTTAACGATACACTTTTTGTGGTGATGGACGAATTCAATGGGGTCTTCGATGGTAATGATATGGCCGGTGCTGTTGGCGTTGCGGTAGTCAATCAACGCCGCCAGCGATGTCGACTTACCGGAGCCGGTACCGCCAACAAACAGGATCAGGCCACGTTTTTGCATAATGACTTTTTTGAGAATCGGCGGCAAACCCAGTTCTTCGGCTTTGGGTATTTGAACCTTGATGTTACGAATAACCATTGCCACCTGGTTACGCTGTTTGAAAACATTGACACGAAAGCGGCCGATGCCCGGTTCGGAATGGGCCAGATTCATTTCCGGTTTCTCTTCAAACTCTTCGATCTGTTCCTCGTTCATGAGGTCGTAGGCCAGGTCCTTGACGCGACCGGCCGGCAACGTGCCTTTTTCAATCGGTTTCAGAATACCCTGGATTTTGGCACTGACCGCCGCGCCTGTCGTAAAATACAGGTCGGACGCATCGTATTTCACCATCAATTTCAGGTAATCTTTCATGTCCATGGGTACGGCTCCGATAACTTATTGAATTCCGGCGGATAATAAAACTATATAATGGTAGATACATCGGTCGGGCGACCTGTTTCTTTAGTGATCTATTTGGCGAATAGGGATGATGTGATGCGCAGGCGACCAATACGCTAGTCCGCTATAGACGGTGAGCCCCAACAACGTTAACCCGATCAATCGAGTACTATATGTTTGATTTACAGACAGAATCAATGAAACGTCTGCCAGAAGCCGTACAACAGCGGGTAATCCGCGACTGGCAGACTTTCCAGCAACGTGGCAGTGATGAGCATAAAGCCGTGTTGGAGCAACTCGACGAGCAACGGCAACAGGAACTGGTCCGGGCTTGGGGCTTCAGTGAAT
>JASFMT010000245.1:0-5955 GCA_050117455.1 Gammaproteobacteria bacterium
CAATAAAGTTAGACACCTGGGCGGCATGTGCCGGTTCATACAACACATCACTTCCGATAATCAGGTCAAATTTACCGAGCAGAGGGTTTTCAGTTTCCCAGTTGCCGGTCTGATATTTGATTGGCGACAATTTGTTGGAAATGATATTTTCATCCAGAAATGCTTTAGCGAGTGGGTGGTAGTCGGTCGCCGTAATATCAATGCCCATTTGATGTAATACGATGCTGGACAGGGCTATACCGCAGCCGATTTCCAGTACCCGTTTACCTTCCAGCTCCAACTGGCTTACCGTTGCAGCCAGCATCTTTGATGCAGGCCACACCACACCAAACAACGGCCAGGTGGCTGACGAAATGCCGATTGCTTCGGCACGTGAATCTTCATCGCAGTATTGTTGACGGTTCTTAAGCGAACGAATCAAGTAATCAATATCATTGACCGTAATTGTTTCGTATTTGCATAGATACTTTTCCACGTTATGTCCAGTGTGAGAGTGAATAGGGGGCGCGGCAGACAAGGGTTTAACTCCCTGCTTTTGGTCCGTGTGCTGCGCTGTGAATCGCGTGCAGTTTAATGGAATTTGGATTGCGGTAGCTTTTGTCGGGCACAGCACGGACTGCTTCGGTCCTCAGACCAAGAGATTCAAATGACATGTTGTTGTGTTCTCCTGGGATCGACCTGTCCACACTGTTCGGTGGGGTCGGTATAAAGGGATGTCGGTGTGTCGACGTTAATCTGGAAGGATTACGGCGCTACGTTTTTCCTGGGTGCCGATTTGGGGCGCTCACTATTTATTAACTGATTGGTTACTAAGTTAGTAAGATCCCTGTTTGAATATATAGTTCGTTTTTTGTGCCGAGCGGGGAGTATACCTGAAGTTTGCCAGATAAAAGGTGTTTTACAGTGATATTTCCTGTCATTTAGCACGGATTAATAGTTTTTTACACGAATTGAGGCAGATACAGCAGTACAAAATCCGTGAATTGATGCTTTGTGACTGCTTGAGTTATCGTCTCTAAGCTATTGTTATTGCAAAGTTATTGAATTTCTGTTGAAGCAAGGCGAGTATTAGCTGACAAAAGGGTATTGTTTTTGGGAGAAAGTGAGCTAAAATTTACTACGCTACAATTTCTACTGGTACTGGTCAGAAGCTCTATCGAAGTTTTCTCCTGTTAGTTACCTTGTAAGATTTGTAACACTTTATATCCATTAACATTTTATGAGGTAATTAATTATGGCAACAGGTACCGTTAAATGGTTTAACGAATCCAAAGGCTTTGGTTTTATCAGTCCCGACGATGGCAGCAAAGATGTGTTTGTTCATTTTTCTGCAATCGCCAGCGAAGGTTTCCGCACGCTGAATGAAGGACAGCAAGTCACCTACGACGTGGAAGAAGGACCTAAAGGGCCACAGGCAGCTAACGTAAAAGCTTAGTTCCCTGCCAGATCATAATCTGGAAAAACCCTGCGAGAGATCGCGGGGTTTTTTTATGCCCGCTATTAATCAGCTCTACTCTTTGCAGACAACGATGGGGCACAGATCACGTGTATCGAATGTTCAGTGTTGTCCGATCTCAGTCCTCCATTAGGTAAATCTACTGCTACAAATTATGTACTAGTCATGGCGATGGTTACTTCCTAGCATGGTAGTAACAGATCTTCAATCTTGATAGTTGAGCTTCAAGGAGAGAAAGCCATGACTGCTTATTGTTTTTTTGATGTCCGTGAAGTAATAGATCCAGCTAAACTGGAAGACTATACGAAGCAAGTGTTGGCGACTGTCAGGCAATATCAGGGTCGCTACCGGGTGTTGGGTGGAACCTGTGAAAGTATTGAAGGAAACTGGCAGCCGGTATTTCCGGTTCTGATTGAATTTCCTGACCTTGCTCTGGCACGTAGTTGGTATGATTCTGATGAATACAGGGATGTAAAGATACTGCGCCTGGAGGGCGCCAGATGCGATGCGGTGATGATGCAAAGCGAACCCGGTGAATTCATTGATGCTGATTCACAATGAAGTCCATCACGGTGGCCACGATTACGGGACAGTGCAAGAGGCTTGTAGGCTTAAAAAGATTATGTTGTCAGGCGATATGTAACGCGTTTCGTTGCGCTTCACTCACCTGTTGTTTCATGAGTTCCACGATGGCGTAGACGCCTACATGGCGATTAGGGGAGAGGTGGTCGTCCAGTTGCAGTTTTTCAAAAAATTCATCGACGTCCAGTTGGTGGATTTCTTCGACGGTTTTAGCATCGATTAACTGGATGAGTAATGCCAATACGCCCTTGATGATCGGGGTGTCGCATTCACCGTGGAAATGCCAGATGTTGCTGTTTTCATTATCGGGATAGGGTGATACCCACACCTGGCTCATACAGCCTTTGACGCGGTTGTCTTCGGTTTTCAGTTCGTCGGGCATCTCGGGCAGTTGTTCGCCCAGTTCAATAATATATTGATAGCGTTGGTCCCAGTCGCCCAACAGTTCGAATACTTCAACAATTTCTTCCAGAGACGTCATTCATTTGCTCACTGCATGCATCGTAAAATTTATAATGTATTATCCGGTCTTGAAGACTAAACGGTAAAGGACTCACCGCACCCGCACATGTTTTTCACGTTGGGGTTGTTGAATTCAAAACCTTCATTCAAGGCGTTGTTTTTGACGTAGTCCAGCTCCATGCCTTCAATGTTAGGCAGGCTTTTCCTGTCCACGATAACCTTGACGCCTTGCGTTTCAAACACCACATCGTCGGGCTCGACGGAATCGGCGTAGTCAACCACATAGGCAAACCCGCTGCACCCGGATTTGGTGGTGCCGAGGCGCAGGCCGATACCGGATCCGCGTTTTTCCAGCATAGTTGTCACGCGATTGGCGGCGGCTTCTGTTAATGAAATTGACATAAATTCACTCCTAGTACATATCCAACAGTAGCTTTGCTTCTTCACTCATGCGTTCGGGGTCCCAGGGCGGATCCCACACGAGGTTCACACAGACGTTGTCCACGTCTTCCAGCGCTCTAATATTGCTTTCCACCTGCGCCGGCAAGGATTCGGCCACCGGGCAGTGGGGACTGGTCAGGGTCATGTTCACCTTGACGTTGGCCGGATCGGCTGCGTCGATGTCATAGATCAGGCCCAGGTCATAAATATTGACCGGGATTTCCGGGTCAAAGACGTTGCGCATTGCTGCAATGATTTTCTCTTCCAGCGTGGCGTTTTCCGGCACGGCAACAGGCTCCGGTTCGCTGGATGCCTTTGGCTGAACCTGAGGTTGAAACTGTACAATACGATCCGTCATATTTTTCTCTCACCCTGTAGCCGGTAATATGCGGTCATGGACGCGTTTTTCAACGTACGCTTTGACTTCATCCAAAGCGAGTTTTTCCAGGATCTCGCCGGCAAATCCCACGCACAGCATGCGCTTGGCATTTTGTTCACTGATACCGCGTGAGCGCAGATAAAACACCTGTTTCGGATCGAGCTGGCCCACCGTGGTACCGTGACTGCATTTGACATCATCGGCATCGATTTCCAGTTGCGGCTTGGTGTCCACTTCGGCATCGCGGGATAACACCAGGTTTTTATTGGACAGGTGCGCGTCGGTCTTTTGGGCATCCTTTTCAACCACAATGCGTCCATCAAATACCGCGCGTCCTTTGCCCGCCAGGATGCCGCGGAAATTCTCCGCACTGGAGCAGTGGCTGACGTTGTGCACCACGTTCAAATGAAAATCCGCCAGGTGACCGTCTTTCACCATGTATAAGCCATTCAATTCGCAATGCGCGCCTTTGCCGGAAAATTCCACATCAATATCGGTACGCGCCCATCCGGCACCCAGGGCAAAATGCGCGCTGTTGTAATTGCTGTCCGCGCCTTGCACCAGCTTAATGCGGCCAAGGTGATGGGACTGTTCGCTTTCGTCCTGCACCCGGTAGTGGGTGAATTGCGCGTTGTCGTTAACGTAGACTTCGGTGACGTTGTTGTTAAAGTAAAGGGAATCGCCCGTACTGCTGTAGCGTTCGATAAGTGTCGCATTGGCGCCGCTGTCCAGTACCACCAGGTTACGTGGCACGATCAGAGGCGCTTCTTCCTGCGCCAGGTTAAGGTAGAGCACCTCAATGGGCTTTTCCACCTTGACGTTTTTCGGTATATGAATAAATAAACCGTCATCAATAAAAGCAGTGTTCATTGTTGAAAAGATATCCTGGGAAAACTGTGCCGGATGTTTCGCCAGGTATTTTTCAATGATACCGGGATCAGTGGCCATGGATGCCTGCAAACTGCCGATTTTAATATCACTGGACAGGGCTTCGATATTGGACAAGCTGGGTATGCAATGACCGTTGGCAAACACCAGCCGATAGCTGTCGTCGTCGCCCAGGATCCATTCTTCGATATCCGTATCCAGTAACGCTTCGAAAGGCTCAGCGCTATGGACAAACGGTTGCTTCACCAGTTTATCGATGCTGGTATAGCGCCAGGCTTCCTGCTTGCGATGAGGGATCTCGCACGATTTTATGTCGTTGCGCGCCTGTTGGCGTTTCTGGTCAACCCACGGGATATGTTTGGCCGGCAATTCGCTATAGCCATGGCTCATTATACTGTTGATCCACTCGCGGGCGGTATCCTGGGTGCTCATGCAGCCGCTCCTTCGGTAATCCAGCTGTAACCTTTTTCTTCCAGCTCGTGAGCCAGTTCCTTGCCACCGGAACGAATGATTTTACCGTTGGCAAGTACATGTACGTAATCGGGCTCAATGTAGTTGAGCAGGCGCTGGTAGTGGGTAATGACAATGAAAGAACGCTTTTCGTCGCGCAGGGTGTTGACACCTTCGGCGACAATGCGCAGCGCGTCAATGTCCAGGCCGGAGTCGGTTTCATCCAGGATGGCCAGCTTCGGCTCCAGTAACGCCATTTGCAGAATTTCGTTACGCTTTTTTTCACCGCCGGAAAAACCGGCGTTGACGCTGCGCTTGAGCAGCTTTTCATCGAGCTGGATCATGCTGGCTTTTTCTTTCACCAGCTTAAGAAAATTCACCGCGTCCATGTCCGGCTCGCCGCGGGCGCGGCGGATGGTATTCAGCGCTTCGCGCAGGAAAACCATGTTACTGACGCCGGGTAACTCCACCGGGTACTGCATGGCGAGGAACAGGCCTTTGTGGGCGCGTTCTTCTGTTTCAAGTTCCAGCAAGGATTCATTGTCATAGGTGATGCTGCCGTCTGTCACCTCATAACCTTCACGCCCCGCCAGCACATGCGAAAGGGTGCTTTTACCGGATCCATTGGGACCCATGATGGCATGGACTTCACCGTTACCAACCTTAAGATCAAGACCGTTCAGGATGGGTTTGTCATCCACGGATACGTGTAAGTTTTTAATCGCTAGCATAGTGTGTATTCCTGTTAATGAATTTATCCAACCGCGCCTTCCAGGGTAATGCTCAATAATTTTTGCGCTTCCACGGCGAATTCCATGGGCAGTTCCTTGAACACTTCTTTGCAGAAACCATTAACGATCATGGAAATCGCGTCTTCTTCTGAAAAGCCCCGTTGGCGGCAATAAAATAACTGGTCTTCGCTGATTTTTGACGTCGTGGCCTCGTGCTCCACATCCGCCGTGGGGTTACGCACTTCGATATAGGGAAACGTATGTGCGCCACATTGGTCTCCGATGAGCAGCGAATCGCACTGGGTGTGGTTGCGGGCGTTTTCCGCGCGCGGTGTCATGCGTACCAGGCCGCGGTAGCTGTTCTGGCCTTTGCCGGCAGAGATACCTTTGGAAACGATGGTACTTTTGGTGTCACGGCCCATGTGGATCATCTTGGTGCCGGTGTCCGCCTGTTGTTTGCCGCGGGTTACGGCCACGGAATAAAATTCGCCCACGGATTCGTTACCCCGCAGGATGCAGCTGGGATATTTCCAGGTGATGGCCGATCCGGTTTCCACCTGGGTCCA
>JASFMT010000246.1:0-5937 GCA_050117455.1 Gammaproteobacteria bacterium
CGTGGCCAGTGAAACTTATACAGCCACCAGCGCCCCTATCCAGTACGCCGCGGTGCGGGCATTCGAAGGGGGTATCGAGATTGAAAATTATCTTACTAATGCCCGCAGTATTTTGCGAAACCTGGGTCGACGCATCTGGCGTCAATTGCGGGATACCGGTGCCAATGTGAACGAGCCGGTGGGCGCATTCTATTTGTTTCCTGATTTTTCGCCGATGAAGGATGAGCTGGCCACCCGCGGTATCACTGACAGCCCTGCCTTGTGTGAAAAACTACTGGAAGAAACCGGTGTCGCCACGTTACCGGGAACGGAATTCGGCCGTCCCCAAAATGAACTGACGTTACGGCTGGCTTATGTGGATTTTGACGGCGCCCGCGCGCTGGCGGCAACCGAACAGCTCACCGCCGCCAAAGATCTGGACCGGGAATTTCTTGAGTTGTACTGCCCCAACGTGACCCACGCCATTTCGGCAATTTGTAACTGGATCAAATAAAACACCGGCACTTCGTTGCGAACAAGCGGCCAACCATTTGCTGTTATTTGGCGGCTGCCGCCTTTCCCGTCGCATCACATGGTCCATATTCAAATTCCACGGCGAGATATTTCTCGATACAGGAAATGATTTGCTCCATGCGAAAAGGCTTACCCACCAGATCATCAAAACCCTGTTCCAGAAAAGCGGCACGTTCATGGTACAGCACGGAGCTTGTCACCGCGATACAGGTCACTTCAGGATAGTTGTTCTTGATATGTAACATGGCCTGGCTGCCGTTCATCAGGGGCATGCGAATGTCCATAAAGATCACATCCGGGACCTGCTGGGACATCTTTTGAATAGCATCCTTTCCGTTAATCGCCGAGCGCACGGTAACGCCGCTTTTCTCCAGCATATGCACCAGCACTTCACGGTTATCGTCCACGTCATCTACGACCAACGCGGTGACGCTATGGTGCTCGGGCAAGTAGAGCTGGGTATTGCGCCGCTGTTCGCGCCGGCTAACGATTTCCTGTTCGGCAGGCAGCATCTCGACACTAAAAGAGAATCGCGACCCTTTGCCCAGTTGCGAATCTATTTCCAGATCACTGCCCATTAAATTAAGTTGCCGCTTGGCAATCGCCAGCCCAAGGCCTGTCCCCCCTTTATTCATGCCGGCCTCACCCTGCTGGAATGGCTTTAGCACGTCCAGCAAACCGGAGGGTGAAATCCCAACACCGGTATCGACCACATCAAAACGATAAACGTTTTCCAGGTTCGATACCTGCAGCTTAACACTGCCCTGCTCAGTGAATTTAACCGCGTTACTCAACAGATTAACCAGCACCTGGCGTAGCTTGTTTTGATCACCGCTCACATGACAGTGTCCGGACAGCTGATTATCCAGCTTCCAGACCAGGCCGTTTTGTTTGCAGCGCAGCTTGAACATGTCACTCATGCCCTCGACGAGCCCCTGCAGGTCAAAATCCACGGCGTGCACTTGAGCGGCGCCTGCCTCGATTTTAGACAAATCCAGAATGTCATTGATCAATGACAGCAGATGATTACCCGCCCTTTCAATGGATTCCACCGGCCGGCGGTAGGCCGCCGGCAATTGCGGGTCGTGCAGGAGTATTTGCGTGAAGCCAAGCATGGAATTCATGGGTGTACGGATTTCATGGCTCATGTTAGCCAGAAACATGGATTTGGCGCGACTGGCCTGATCTGAATCCAGTTTGGCTTTATTCAAACGCTGGAATAATGCCGCAATGTCAGCCGCCATGGCATTGAACGTGTCAATTAATGTATTGAATTCTGAAAAACGTGTTTTTGCCACCGACTTGAAATCGCCCTGTTTGAGGCTGTTTGCGCTGTCTTTTAAAGAGCGTAGCGCTTTTAAAACCATGCGCATCAAAATCAGCGACAGTATCATGGCAACACTGAAAATCAATAGCGCCGTGGCCACGGTTTCCCGCTGCGCGCCCTGCAATGCGTTATTAAAATCTGACAAATCATGCATCATGTTGATGGTCAGCACGGGATCACCCTGCTGATCAACAACCGTATGAGAAACGTCGATATGATTTTTCGCATCGCGCTTGTCCGCGGCCAACCAGTCATCGCTGGTATAGGCTATGGAACCGTCCGAATTAGCAATTTGAACGGGCATATCCAGGCGTAAGCGCAATGTTTTCAATATACTTGCCGGATCCACAACGTACATTAGATAGCCCAGCGCGTGGAAACTGCCTACTGGAGTCAACACGCCGATATGTGCACGCTCGTCATCATTACAGAATATAAACAGCGATTTTAAGCGGTCTGTACCCCGCCGCGCCTGCGCCCGCTCACGCGGTTGGCGGCACATCACATCGGCAGGCGCAGTACTATCGTTTTGTTGACTGGAAACGGCAATGGGATTTAACTGCGCATCAAAAGCAATGAGACGCAGTAGCTTAATGTTGCCGGTGGTAAACAGGTATTGATTGAATTGATTGTTCAGGACAGGCACCAGCTGCTGGCGCTTTTTATCACGAATTGCCGCGCGCAACCCGCGATCGGCCTGCAATGCCATGGCAACACGAATTAAATCCCGTTTAGACGACGCCAGTAGATCGTTAGTCTGATCCTCAACATATTCAGCAACAGCGTTGGTTTTGTTTTGCTGGATGAGTCCCTGGTAGCGCATATGATTGTAGACAATCAGCACGATACCGGACACTGCCATGGTTAGCAGGATCGTAACAAGGATAAGACGGAGACTAACAGCTTTAAATTGCATAACGCCCAATACATTACGCGGCCTGACACCACTGCTTACTGCTTAGAAATCTGTTGTAATCGTTATCGAATGCCCAAACTAATATCAAAGGCCCTGGATCTATTATTTCTATATCGGAAACAAACCGGATTCCTCGACCCCGACAGGGCCATGAATCAACAGAACCGCGACCAAAACCTGCATATATAAGGAGAAAATATAGACTAGACTAAAAGGTGATTTTGGTGGAACCGGGATATTACGGCTGCCAACGAAACACCACAATACGGTTGTTATAAGTATCCGCGATCCACAGATAGCCGTTCGCCACTTCGACCCCTTCTATATAATTCAATGACTGTCGGCCGGCTTCGGTCACAACGGCCAGCTCCGTTCGCTGGTCGTTGAAGATACGCAACCTGTTATTATGTTGATCGGCAACGTATAACCAGTTTTTATCATCCAGTGCCAGATATTTGGGTTCGGAAAACGGCTTGTCATTATTTGATATTGAACCCTTAAACTGCAACTGGCGCGTAAGCACCTGGATGCGATTATTACCAGGATCACCCAGGTACAATAAGCCATCAGCACCCAATTCTATGTCATGGGGCCGGACGAACTCCAGATCACCATCACCACGCCCCCCTACCCCGTCAACCAGTTTCGAACCGTTGAACTTCAGGACGCGGTGATTGGCGGTACTTGCCACATAGATATAACCGTCAGCATCCGTGGTAACTCCCTCGGGACTGCTCATCTGCTCGGACAATTCAGCAACGGCCTTTGCTTTCAACCCATCCAGTTTGTAAATGACAACGCGATCATTGCCACTGTCTGCCACCAGTAATCGTCCGGCCTTATCAAAATGCACGTCGTGGGGTGAATCCAGTTCCCCGTCACCGATGGTGGCAAGCGTTTTCAACGTCCGGGCGTCGAGGACTTTAATATCGTGGTGATTGACATCAGCGACAAACACCCACTGACCACCCGGGTGAAGCTCGAGATCATGGGGGTGCGCAAAGGAATCATCCGACGTTGCTAAAAATTCGGGTTGCGCAGCACCAACGCCGGCAGTTATCGACGACAAAGCTGCCAGTACCAAACCCAGCAAAAAGACCTTTGAACGTGTTTGCATTTGTTCCATCCCGTTCTCCTATTACCGCCGATGGCTGGTTCCTTGGCTAGCAGACCCATTATTTAATTTTATTGAGCCTTAAAGAACTGTGGAGTTCCCCCGCGGACCTGTTCCTCCAAGAGGTATAATGTGTCGCCATGGTGAGGGTGACGACATCAACGGGAAATGGATCTGTAACCGGTGTAAATCGCACCGGCACAGTGCGCCAGGCTCAGCGATGAAGCGTATAATGTACAATTGGCTCAACACAGGTTCAAAATATATTGTCTTTTCAACAAATTATATTATGCGGATTGTTGGCCTGCTAATTGCTGATTCCTACGAGTAATTCGAGCAATAGTTATAGTTAATGCAGGGAACGGCAGCGAACTTCGCTTACCGTCCAGTGTCCCTAACAATAGGGAGGTAGCAACATGCGTATTATAGATCATCTGGTAGGAATAGACGGTGGGTTATCCGGTGCCAATAAAGCGTTGCTGGCTCAATTAATAAAGCAGCCCACAGCGGGGCTTTGGAGCCGCACGAAAAATATGGTCATCTGCAATCAGCCAATCATAACACTCAATGCCTCGGTAAGAGCTGTTACTCAAGGTCAGGTGGCAATTGGGGAATTCCCTGATACATTTACTCTATACCGGGCGTTAAAATACAGCATCGATAAACGCAACCGCTGCTTCCGAAGCATGGAAGCAAGCGATACGGAATCTTAACCTTCATCGCAACGTTAGGAAACTTTCATGACCACTAAGCAAGCCTCGAAACCTAAAGCAAAAAAGAAAGCCGCAAAGAAAGCTACCAAGAAAGCCGCCGCCAAAAAACCGGCCAGCACGAAAGCCGCGCCATCGAAGAAAAGCAAAGCAAAATCCGCTGGCACAACGCCAAAGGCCGCAACCGGGCAAGCGAGCAAAAAAGCGCCAGCTTCCAGAAAAGCCAAATCAGGCAACGGCGCTGACGCCCAAAAGCGAAACCAGCTAATTCAACAAACCGCGTATCTTATTGCGGAAAAGCGCGGCTTTGAAGGTGGCGACCCCGTCCAGGACTGGCTGCAGGCGGAAAAACAAGTAGACAAAATGCTCAAGGAACACCGGACATAGTAACTATCGTACAGTAGTAAACAGTACAAACGAGGCCAACAATCAGCTAGCAGCTTCACAATAAAAAAGCCGGTTGGTAGTGTTACTACCAACCGGCTTTGTGATTTGTGTTTTATGGGACCTTGTTAATACGTCTACTATTACTATCTACCTATCGCCTTTTCAACCATGCAACAAGAGACGACTTTCGGCTATTGTGGCGCTGCACCTACTGTTGGCTAACCTAGTGTTGGTTGGCATACGCATCGTCGTGCATGACAAAAATACCCGCTCGGTCTTCGGCTTCTGCGATCGCATCCGGAGACATCACTTCCGCCACCACGTAACGAAGCTGTAAAGCATCTTCATCACCCTGTAATGCGGCAACGGTCAACCAGGCGTAAGATTCCACAGGATTGTAGTTAACACCACGGCCTTCCGCGTAAATCAATCCAATGGCATATTGAGCGTTTCGATCGCCCTGCAAAGCGTTTTCTTCAAGTGCGCGCGCCAGCTCCGGGTCGTTCCGGTACAGGGCCAGATCAGCCAGATATTGGTTAGTATGTGCCATATTCCCGTTCCTTTGTATTCTAAGGTTATTGGACATCGATTTCCGGTAAAGTGCCACACCCCGGTCGGTAATTTGAATTTATTATAAATATCATACAGTTATAGACTATATGGCATTAACTCTGACAAACCGCGGTTACTGGAATTCTTCACCTGGGTCTCGCGGTTAAAATGATCAAAAGTATACGCTGTCGGCTGTTCGCTGACCGATTCCGATTGTATCGAACGACAATGACTAGTGCTAAATCCGGTTCAAACAGCGCAGCCACTTAAACAACTGCACCGTAAAACCACTCGTTCATCACCGATACAACTCCCAGTAACGATCTTTTATGTTCGCCATGTTGTTTGAACTTGCGAATTATCAATGCCACAGGGAATGCATGTATCATAGTGGCGAAAAAGATCGCGCGTACACCCT
>JASFMT010000247.1:0-5917 GCA_050117455.1 Gammaproteobacteria bacterium
GGTGCTCTTTCTGGGACTGGGTACCGGCATATCCGCATCCAGCTCACTGGCATATCCGTGGTTGAATCGCACTGCGGTAGAATTGTCTCAGGGTGCGATAAATGCGGCTGCTCGCTGGTTTCAACAGGTCAACAGCGATGTTATGGATCAAACCCGGGTGATTCGTGACGATGCTCGGCGGTTTTTAATGACAGACAGTGGTCAGTACGATGTCATTGTCGGAGACCTGTTTCATCCGGATTTGGTGGGTCGCAGCGCGTTGTTATCACGCCAGCAATTTGAACGGGCCAGTGATCATTTAGCCGATGGCGGTATATTTGTGCAATGGATTGCGCTCAACCAGTTTGAAATTGCATCGCTAAAAATTGTTTTTCGCACCTTCAGGACAGTCTTCCCCGATGCCATCCTTTTTGTGGATGCATTTCGCGTGGCGTTAGTGGGTTTTAATGGTTCGCTGTCGGCGTTGCCGGCCATGCAGGAAAATTTGGCCCGCCTCACCGAACAGCAACAACAGTACATTACCGGTGGCGAAGGTAAATTTACCTGGCTTGGCCGTTACTGGGGCAGGATTCCGGTTGATGACTCGGTACCGATTCAGGATGAATGGGCACCCCAGATTGAATTTCGCTTGCCCCGGGCGCGTTATAGCGGAGAACTGGACCTGGTGAAACTGATTCATTTTATGTTGGAGCAACGGCCCCTTGTGTCCCAGGCGGCACAAGAATTACATGTAAATGGCACCAGCTACGCAGCGTTCGAGCGTGCGTATGTTGCCACAGAACATGCCCAGCGCAGCTGGCTGGCATTATTGCAACGACAGCAGGAGCGGGGTCAGCATTTGCTGCGGCTGGCGTATCAGGCCAATCCCAGGGATCGATGGATTGGCTTCGCAGTTGCCGATGCAACGTTGGAAAACTACGACGTGATGCAACCGCCCGGTGTCTCCGAGCGCGATGTCCTGGAATCGGTATTAAGGATTCGTCCCGATCATGCAGAAGCATTAAAACGGCTGTGGTTTTTGGAAAAACGTCGGGGGAATGCCGATAAGGCGCGAACCTACCGCCGCCGATTTGCCGAGGTTAGTCCATTGGCCGAGGAATTAACTGAAAACTCTGTAACTAATTGATAAGAAAAGATATATTATCGATTAAGTGAGGGTTTATGGAGATTATGCTATAGTGCCGCCATGAGCCGTAATGAGTCACTCAGTAGTATCCCAATAACCACGGAACCACCCAAAGCCAGCCAACGATTGCATTGGCAGCGCCGCGCATTGCAGGTACTGACCATCGTTGTTGCACTGGCCATTCCCATCAGTGGTTTGTTTCGCATCGATCCCGTTGCCGGCGCGTTTGTCGTGCTGGATCGCCAAATATGGTGGTCCGATTTTTTTGTGGTGTTTGGTTTCTGGATGGTGATTGCCAGCAGCCTGGTGTTGTTATATTCCACGGTGGGTACAGCTTTTTGTGGCTGGTCCTGCCCCCAAAACAGTCTATCCGAATGGGCCAACTACCTGACGCACAAAATGCTGGGCAAGCGCGCTGAGGTATCGCTTAACGGGGAAAAAATGCAGGTGGGCGCCAACAAAAACCGATGGTTAAACTGGGCCGTACTGGGTATCAGTTTTTTTGCGGCAGCCATGTTTTTTGCGCTTATCCCGCTATTTTATTTTTATCCACCCGATGTGGTGTGGTCGTTTGTTACCTTTGAACAAAATGAACAATTGGCCGCTTCACTGCACTATATTTATTTTATTTTCGTGCTGGTGATATTTCTGGATATCGCGTTTATCCGCCATTTCTGGTGCCGCTTTATGTGCATCTACAAAGTATGGCAACATGGATTCAAAACCAAACAGACCCTGCACGTGGCTTATGACCAGTCCCGTTCCTCGTTATGCGAGAAATGCAATTATTGCGTGACCCATTGCTTTCTGGACCTCGATCCGCGCAACACCGACATCTATGACAGCTGTATTAATTGCGGCGAATGTATTACGGCCTGTAATACACTGCAGGCCAAAAAAGGCCGGCCCGGCCTGTTGAGTTTTAAGCTGGGCGAGCAGCAGGCCGGCGGCTATCAATTACTTAAAACAAGGCTGTCGTCGCTGTCGTCGCGCGTGCACTGGACCATCCCCTTTGCGGTGTTGGGCCTGGCCATGTTTGTTTGGGGATTGGCGAACTACGAACGCTATCATCTGGCAGTGTATCGTGCTGACGCCATGCATGGAGCGCAAATCAATGACTATCGTGTTGCCATATCCAATAAACACTACGACAAGGCAAAGCTGGATATCCACATCGAAGGATTGCGGCCCGCGGCGTACACGATGGAAAAGTCGACGGCGGATTTTGACACGGTGGGCCGGGTTGATTTGCAACTGCACATCAAAGATGGCTTGAAACCCGGTGTTCATTCTTTTCTGGTTCAAGCAATAGCGCCCGATGGCTGGCGGGATAGTTACCGGGTACAGCATTTTGTGGCAAAAAATTAGGTAGCACGTATTATGGTTGAAAGTGACAAGGATACTCATCCCGAGCTTGACGAAGTCAGGGATAAAAAATGGGGTGAAATACCCGAAGACAATTTCGGTTACGCTTCCGATGAAGAGCGGCGCAATAAACGTGGCCTTGAGGACTGGGAAATGGTTGAAAAGGTTCCTCAGTCACAGAAAGGTGTGCCGAAATGGTTTATTGCCGTAATCGTTGCGGTAGTGCTGGTGGCGATTGGATTGAGCTTTCCTTTCTGGGGAGACCGGCCGGGTTATGAACGGGAATGGATCAACTGGGGTTTTGGCGCAGCGCTATTGTATTTGCTGGTATTCGGTGGATTTGTCTATCTTATGGTGAATAAGTACAGTTCCAGCGTGGATGGCACTGACGATATGGATTTGCCAGACCGAAACGTAAAAACCAGAGAAACGGCGCAACAAACGTCAAAACAAACATCAAAACAAACTGAAAACAATGCTAACCAAAATGAAACCAATGCCGGTAATTGATAATTTTAATTTGGCCCCGGTTGTCTTTTGCTTCGCTGCTTTATTACTGATTGGCTGTTCCGGAGATCAGCAACCGGCGGCTATGAAAATGACCGACTATCCAGATCACGAAACACCAGCAGCGCAAATGTATATTGCCCGGTGTGGCGAGTGCCATGCCGCGCCACGACCGGACAAATATCCTGCCGACCGTTGGCCCGGCGTGGTACAGCGAATGGTCATGCGTATGAACAACAAAGCCATTCAGCCACCGAACCGTGAGCAAATGGCCCTGATTATGGGATATTTACAAAAGCATGCAAGTGAATAGGAATAGATCGTTGTTGAATGGCAACCTGCGGTTACCTGTTATTGCGCTGCTGGTGGTTTGGTTGAGTGCGTGTGGCGTCGGCGGTGGTTATTTTTTAAGCCCGCAACAATGGGGTGAAACGCAGTTTGTTGTTGAGGTCAGGCCGGGACCACCCGTAAAAGGGATGAACGAGTTTGTAATCATTGCCACTGATGTCAATGGCACGCCGGGTTATCAATATGTGATTTCCATTAAAACGGATTCCGGTGGTCGCTGGCGACAAATGATTCAGGACGGCCACTCCGGTGTATACCGTCGCGCCATTCCCGTTAGTGACCCCAGTAATGGCGTTTTAAGTGTTGAAATCAAACACCAGAAAGAAAAAGCCAAACAAACAATTTTGACATTTCCCCTGTCTAAAACCAGCCAATAATTGACCGTCACATTATTGCTTTACTACTTTTGCGTATCGTGTTTTTGAATGCGCCGGGCCAACGTCGCGCTGTGTTGCCAGCGGCGCAACAATAGAATTTTTTCACCCCCTTTTTGTTCGCTGCAAACCGGACAGGTCAGGTAACACAAATACAGTTCTTTGGGCATGCGCCCCATGTCGAACAGTTGCATTTGCAGCTGGCGGGTACTTTCCTTGATGGTGCCGATCCCGCCACGGTGTAAAAAACCCCGTACCTGAAACGAACCTTCCAGGTTGGTAACGAAACGCGATGGTGACTGGCTGGATGTTAACAACCGTAATATTTCCCCCCGCAGCAGGCCGGTTCTGGTCAGTACCAGTGAGGGCCATTGTTCTTCCAGTTCCAGTCGTTCGATATCATCCTGCTGGCGCCGGGCATACATGTCATAGGACAGGGGCATATACAGGAACGACGGGATTTTTAACCGGTGTACGGGCTGGCCGCTGAGGTCGATATCCTGCTCATGCCATTGGGGGTAATTGGAGGGGCAGGCACACGTATCGGTCATTGAGCCGGGATTTTTTTTCTGACCGTGAGAAAGATATTAATGAAATAGACCCAGAATCCGACGCCCATTACCGTGGATACGGTTCCGATAACCGGGCCGTAGTAACGATGGATAGCCTGAACATCGGCATCGGTATAGGGATTAGCCAGCATGGCCCGCCCTTCGAGGATGCCAAATGTGAGTAGCGTGGAATAAAAACCGGCGAGACCGATGATTGTCCACCAGAAGGTATGGTTGACGAGCTTTTTCGAATAAATGGCGATGCCACCCATGCGCGGTATCAGGTAGTAAGATGCGCCCATGATAAATACCACCACACCACCAACAACGTTGATATGGGCATGGGCAAGGGGATCGATCATGTGACCTGGACCGCCATAGGGACTGCCGATGGCATCCAGCCAGGCGCGGATGGGCGCCATAACCTGTAATACGCCGTGCACTGTTCCGATGAAGAAACAGATGGCTGATGCGATGACGAATTTTACCAGGTGTGGTGCGGTTCCGGATTGGCTGTTCATTACTGCTTTACGTTAAGTTATAGCCCCGAATCGGCTTTTAGCGGGTTGTATCAAACGCGCAATGGATTTTGTTTTATAGTGATTCGGAGTACTGCTGACGATAAAGCCCGGTGATCCCGGGCTTTACTAATTATACTGTAACGGCGCTGATAAGCTGTGCTAGCAGGAATGCCTTATTGTTTTTCGCTCATTTTACGGCTTGCAGCAGCAGTATCCATTGCCTGGCCTCCCAGATAAATCGCAAAAATGAATAATCCACCGAATACAATGATTGGAGTTAAAGATGCCATGAATGTCTCCTGCTTTGTTATAGGATTTTGCCTGAATTACGTGTTAGCCATAACATCGAGATGTGCGATGCAATTGTCATCGATGCTACGCCCCTCCCCGAAAAAACTGGCTGGTCAATAGCCCAGTGATACGCCCGCTAGTCTATCGAAACTCCCTGATCCAGGCAAGCATTTAACCGCCAGATCGTAATTATCGTTTCCGTAATCATTCATTATTTCAATAAGTTAACGGATGCTGGCAGCGCCATTCACCCGGGGATCACTGGCGGCAAACAGTTTATTGGCCTGTTTGTCCCACATGACAGCCTGCATATTGCCGTAGCGCCAACCGGTTTGCTTAAGTTCGTGTCCCATTTGCTGCAATGCCGCAATTTCCTGTTCCGACAACGCCCCCTCTTCATATTGGATCGTGTCGGGCAGGTATTGATGATGAAAGCGCGGCAAACTGACAATGGATTCAGGGCGTCCGCCATTGGCGTAGTCGAGGATACCCAGTAGTACCATGGTGATAATGCGGCTGCCACCCGGTGTCCCCAGCACCAGCACACCGCGATCGTTTTCCACAAAGGTGGGACTCATGCTGGACAACGGGCGCTTTTCGGGGGCGATGGCGTTGGCTTCCGCGCCCACCAGGCCGTAGGCATTGGGCACCCCGGGTTTGGCGGAAAAGTCGTCCATTTCGTCATTCAGCAGTACCCCGGTGCCCGGTGGCACGAAACACGAACCAAAGGGATAGTTAATCGTTAAAGTTGCGGCCACCCGGTTACCCTGTTGGTCCATCACCGAAAAATGCGTGGTGTCCTGTGCCCGGGCGGGCAGCGATACGCCGGGCAGT
>JASFMT010000248.1:0-5911 GCA_050117455.1 Gammaproteobacteria bacterium
CTGGACAGCAACCGCAATGCGCTTTACCAGGTTGATGTGGAAGTGTCAGATGGCCTTTACCGGTTTCGTTTTAATAACATACCCAGGGGAAACTACTATGTGGTGACGGGATCGGATATCAATAACGATCAAACGATTTGCGAGGCCGGTGAGTCCTGTGGTGAGTTTCCAACGCTGGATAATCCGCGCATGATTCGGGTCACCGAGAGCACAACCGGCACCATTAATATGGCGACTGGCGATGCCTCGCCGCAAAATTATGTGCCACTGGCAACCGGGCTGAATTTCAGCACTGGCTATCATGTGACGATTCCACAGGCTGGATCTGTTCGGCGACTAAACGTTATTAATGACACCAGATAGTGTCATTGCAGTTGCGGAGATAACATGTCATGAAAATTTGCAGTCGAACACGGCAGCTACAGCTGGTGACGGCGCTGGTGGGCGTTGCCATGACAGCCTGTGCCGCTAACCAGGATACCCAGCCAACGGATACAACCATGTCGTTGAATGTATTACATAGCAGCAGCCAGTGTGGACAAGTCACGGATCACCAGTGGATCAATAGTCAGGACGACCTGGATAAAGCATTTCGCGCAAGCCGGGGCGCGTTTATGTCGCCAGGTGCATCACAGTCACCAACGGTGGATTTCGACAAATACGGTGTTGTGTTATTAACAATGGGACAGCAGCGCACCGGTGGTTACGCCATCAAGCTTACCAGTGACGAACTGGCGGTCGAGGATTCGGTAGCGACGCTGCGTATTCAATGGCAGGAACCGCAGCCGGGCATGATGGTTACCCAGGCATTGACGCAACCCTGCGTGTTTATCCAGGTTCCGAGGGGAAGCTACCAGACGCTGCGTGCGGTAGATCAGAATGGCAAGGTACGGGCGGAATTGACCGCAAATTGATTGCGCGGGCGTTATATTTTGGTCGTTGGCGTTGTCCGCCTGGTTTCCAGGTTACGATGTAAAGTATTGCGCCCAGTCAAAGCTGGTATCGCCGATCACCAGGAAATACGGGTTGAGCAGTGATTCCTTGGTGTTATAACGCATGGGTTGCATGGAAAGTTCCACCAACTGGCCTCCGGCATTTTCCACCACGCATTGTGCAGCCGCCGTATCCCATTCAGAGGTAGGACCCAGGCGCGGATAAATATCCACTCTGCCCTCCGCCACCAGGCAGGACTTTAACGAGCTGCCCATGCTCACAATGTCATATTTACCGATCTTGGCAAGAAAATCATTCAGTGAATCACCGCGGTGCGAGCGGCTGCCGGCAACCAGCGTGTGGTCCTCGGGCTTGCGCCGGGTTTTGATTTTGACTGGACCTTCGTCGGGGGTTTTTTTGAAAGAACCCTCGTCCCGGTTCGCGTAGTAACACACACCGGTCACCGGGGTGTCGATGACACCGATAATGGGCTCATGGTTATCAATCAGCGCAATGTTTACCGTGAATTCGCCGTTGCGTTTGACGAATTCCCGGGTGCCATCCAGCGGGTCAACCAGCCAATAGCGCTGCCATTGCCGGCGTTTTTCGAACGGTGCACCGTTGGATTCCTCGGACAATATGGGAATATCCGGCGTGAGCTTTGACAAACCATCGACGATCGTATGGTGAGCGGCCATGTCCGCCTCGGTCAACGGTGAGTTGTCATCCTTGGCGGTGACCGCAAATTCCGTGTTGTAAACCTTCAGTATGCGTTCACTGGCTTGTTCCGCAATGCTGATAACCTGCTTTGTTAACTCGCTGAGACTTTGGGACATGGCATTTAGCAACCTAATCGGCTTTTCAATAAATAAAGCGCCGCAATACTGCGGGCTTCGGTAAATTCTTCATTATCGAGCAGATCATCCAATTTATCCAGACTCCAGTATAGTATTTCGATGGGTTCCGGTTCATCTCCCGGCAGCTTTTTTTCATATAAATCGCTGGCAAACACAATATGGGTGTGGTGGCTCATGTAACCGGGTGAAACAGTCACACTTTTTATAAATTCCAGCTTATTGGCGCCATAACCGATTTCTTCCATGATTTCCCGGTTGGCGGATTCAGTCGATGACTCATTTGCTTCGATACGGCCCTTGGGGAAGGCGATTTCGTACCGTTGAACCCCGCCACAGTATTCGCGAATGAGAATGATCGTATTGTCGTCCAGTTTTGGAACAATTAACACGGCACCGGATGACGAACTGCATACGCGCTCGTATTCCACCTGTTCGCCGTTGGCAAACTGCAGTTGCATTTGCTCGATGGTAAAAATTCGAGTTTGGGCGATCGTTTTGCTGGCCAGGATTTTAGGCGGTTTTTTCACTGTTTTTTCCGGGGTTGCGTGACTTGTTTAATGGGGATAATAGCGTGAAACACCCCGTGCGTCATCGTTATTAATAACTGCCGAAACGTTTAAATGTCGCGAGAACCCTATATAAATAGGCTTAAACTATGCCGACATATTATACAAAAATGAAGAAATACTAAAAAACACTAAAAAACAGGGAAAAAACAGGTGCGAAAAAGTTTTACTTAATGTAAATTTCGGCTATTTTATTAAGATCGTTTTACTCACGAAGGTAACTGGAGGTTACACATGGCAGCAAAACCAAAGAGACCAAAAAAGAAAGCAGCAGTAAAATCAGCCCCGAAAGCAATTAAGGAGAAATACACCAAGACACAAATTCTGAATAGAATCGCTGAAGAAACCGAGCTTTCCAGAAAGCAGGTGGCCAGTGTTTTCGACTCACTGGAAGAAATTATGTACGGACACATCAGAAAGACAGGTTGTGGCGAGTTTACTCTACCTGGTTTGCTTAAGGTTAAGACCAGAAAGATTCCTGCGCGTAAAGCCAAGAAAAATGTGCCCAATCCTTTCCGTCCTGGTGAACTCATGGACGTTGCAGCAAAACCGGCAACAATCAGGGTTAAAATATTGCCGTTAAAGAAAGTGAAGGATATGGCAATTACTTAACCGAAAATCATCGACAAAGTAAATTTTAAAGCACCCAAAACAAAAGGGGCGATTGTAAAATCGCCCTTTTTTGTGCCCATCAAAAACGTTGTATACAGCTACGAATCAGCAATCGTATCAAGGGTTTCCAGTGACCAGCGGGCTTTGGCATCGATGGCCAGCGGCTGGTGTTGCCCGGCCTGCAGTCGCAGGCAACCGGCCATGGCGATCATGGCGCCGTTATCGGTGCAAAACTCCAGGCGCGGATAAAATACCTTAGCCCCCAGTTTTGCTGTTAACTTTCTCAGGGCATCGCGTAATTTGCGATTGGCGCCTACCCCGCCGGCAACGACCAATTGTTGATATTTCGTTTGTGACAACGCTCGCCTGCATTTGATGGACAGGGTATCCACAACAGCATCTTCAAAGGCGCAGGCGATATCGGCACGGGTCTGGGGATCATTGCCATTGTCCCGCAGCGTGTTAATGGCAAAGGTTTTCAGGCCACTGAAACTGAAGTCCAGTCCCGGCCGGTTGGTCATGGGACGGGGAAAATGAAACCGTTCTGGATGACCTTGTGTTGCAAGTTTTGCCAGTGCCGGACCGCCGGGGTAACCCAGTCCCAGGAGCTTCGCTGTCTTATCAAAGGCTTCGCCGGCGGCGTCATCAATACTGTCACCCAGAATCCGGTAATGGCCGATGCCCTGTACATCAACCAGCATGGAATGACCACCGGATACCAGCAAAGCCACAAAGGGAAATGCCGGCTTTTCCGATTCCAGTAACGGCGCTAATAAATGTCCTTCCATGTGATGAATGGGTACCGCGGGAACCTGCCAGGCCCAGGCCAGGCTGCGGCCGATGGTGGCGCCCACCAACAACGCACCGATAAGTCCCGGGCCGGCGGTGTAGGCAACCCCGTCAATGGTGTCCCTGGCGATACCTGCCTCGTCCAGGACCTGGGTAATCAACGGCAGGCATTTACGGATGTGATCCCGGGAGGCCAGTTCCGGTACTACGCCGCCGTAGTCCGCGTGCACCGCCACCTGACTGTGCAATGCATGAGCTAACAGCCCCTGTTCACTGTCGTAAATGGCGATTCCTGTCTCGTCGCAGGAGGTTTCTACCCCTAATACACGCATGATGTCATAACTACCTTTTATTAAAGCATTTTTTCTGCACGCCGATTTTGCATTCTGGAACTGATGCTACTACAATACTGCGTTCTGTTTCCGGGCGAGGCCGGTTTTCATCGGAACTGATTTCGCCGTGAGCCAGTCTAGCACTAACCATTTAAACCATTGGAGGAGATTACGTGCCAGTTGTTCGAGTCAGAGATAATGAGCCTTTTGATGTTGCGCTGCGTCGCTTCAAGCGTTCCTGTGAAAAAGCCGGTATTTTAACGGAAATTCGCCGTCGCGAATTCTATGAGAAACCTACCCAGGTTCGCAAACGCAAGCTTGCTGCCGCGGTAAAGCGCCATATGAAGAAAGTCTCGCGCGACCTGAACCGTCATAGACGTCTTTATTAAGTACTTCTCTTCCTGTTACGACGTTCGTCGACAAATAACACACCGACAACCTTGCCATGGCAGACAGCGACCTGAAAATCCGTATCGCCGATGACATGAAAGCGGCGATGCGCGCCAGGGAAAAAGAACGCCTGGCCACCATTCGCCTGATCATGGCGGCGCTCAAGCAACGGGAAGTGGATGAGCGTATTGAGCTGGATGATACCCAGGTGCTGGCGGTGCTGGATAAAATGCTCAAGCAGCGCCGTGATTCCATCGAACAGTATGTCAACGCCGGCCGCGAAGAACTGGCGGACAAGGAACGCTTTGAAGTGGACATCATCCAGCAGTATATGCCCGCCGCGCTGGACGAGGCGGAACTGGATGCCATTATTAAAGAAGCCATTGCCGCCACCGGCGCCAGTTCCATGAAAGACATGGGTCAAGTGATGGCGCAAGTTAAACCCAGGGTGCAGGGCCGCGCCGACATGGGGCAGGTGAGCCAGAAAGTAAAAGCCGCCATGAGTGGCTAAGCGCTGTAAGCCACTGCCTGTACTACCCTTTCCCCGTATTCCTTAGTTTCAGATCGTGCCGGCTGGCAGAGCCTGCTGTTATCCCTAGCTGACACCTAACCGTATTGGCCTTACTATTACCCCATGGCTGGCCGCATTCCTGAACAATTTATCGATGAATTACTGAACCGCGTTGATATCGTGGAGGTGATTGACTCGCGTGTTGCTCTTAAAAAAGCCGGCCGGGAATACACGGCCTGTTGCCCGTTTCATGATGAAAAAACACCGTCGTTTACGGTAAGCCCCAGCAAACAGTTTTATCATTGTTTTGGCTGCGGCGCGCACGGCTCCGCCATTGGGTTCCTGATGGAATACGAGCGCCTGGAATTTGTGGATGCGGTGGAGGAACTGGCGTCCATGGTCAGCATGACCGTCCCCCGCGAGGCCAGCCCCCATGCCCCCCGGCAAAGCGACGAAACCCGCGACCTTTACCACGTGCTGGAGCTCGCCAGCGAGTATTACCGGCGCCAGTTACGCGAGCACCCCCAGTCTCAGCAGGCGGTCAGTTACCTTAAACAACGGGGGTTAACCGGCGAAATTGCCGCGGCGTTTACCATTGGTTATGCCCCGCCGGGGTGGGACAACCTGCTGAACCATCTCACGGCCAAAAACCTTACCGTGAAACAAATGCTGGCGGCGGGACTGCTGAGCAGCAAGGAAGGCGGCGGACACTACGACCGCTTTCGCAACCGTATTATGTTTCCCATCCGCGACCGGCGCGGCCGCGTTATTGCCTTTGGCGGCCGGGCGCTGGGTGATGATACGCCGAAATATCTTAATTCGCCGGAAACCAGCGTATTTCACAAGGGCCGTGAGTTGTATGGCTTATACGAGGCACGCAAAAACTCCAAACAACTGGAACGGTTGTTGGTGGTGGAAGGT
>JASFMT010000249.1:0-5910 GCA_050117455.1 Gammaproteobacteria bacterium
GGTCGATAAATCGGTTTATCGCGATAGTTGTTAACATTTTTGGTTGTAGTGGGGCGCGCAATACAACAACCTCAGTGAGTGAGGTTACGTAGCGGTTGCTTGCCGTAACCTCACTCGTTGAACGTTTTGTGCCTGGTTCGTTGCAGATATTTTGGGGTTGTTTTCCCAGGAGCGTGTTAACCATTGGGTAGTCATTCAATGGTAGCTACAACAACAACGCGACCGTGTACCGCACTGCCGTTTGTCGATTAACGCCCTAGAACGTCGCTGCGTGTGCTTTCTGCGATTGCTGCGGCTTCTGCGATTAATTCGTCGGGTACGTTCAATTCTTTCAATGTCGCACCCAGATTTTCCATCACAGCGTCAAAATGGCTGTCGTTGAGTCCCCGCTCAACCAGATGAGCATGACCGTCGCGCATATCTTTGCCGGAGTAGTTGTTAGGACCCCCAAATGCGAAGGTTAGGAAAGCTTTTTGCTTGGCGGCCTGGCGATCCATATCAATACCGTCAAAGAATTGATTAATACGGTCATCGGCCAGTACTTTACGATAAAAAATATCTACCGCTGCGTCCACGGCTGGTTCGCCACCAATTTTTTCTTATATGGTCTCACTCATGTTAGTACCCTCACTCGAGCTAGTTATTAGAACGTCACGATATTTATGATAATCGTTGCTCTGTTATCAATGTATTTCATGGTCTTTAATGATCATGAAAACCCAACTAATGTTATCAATCTGATCTCGTAATAGTAATCATGTCTATGTCGATGCCAACGTAAAAAACTTGAGGCACAATTGATACTTTCCACACGAAATTCCCGATCGATAATGAAATCCATGGTAAAAGACTAAAGTATTGTGTTTATTGATACCGGTCAAAGTTAACATGGATAACATATATTTTTGATATATGTTATACATCGTAGCTGAATTGCAGCTGAACAACCAATGGGTGATTATAAGGCAGGCTGTTAACGGATGGATCTTTGGAATGTGAAGATTTTGCGGTGCTGTTTTCAGCAGCGGCGGCAAAATTAAGCGCAATACCGAATAACAAAAACAGACGAACAGGTTATTGATTAACCGATTTCACCGGCCGATCGGGATCACGAATCCATTCACTCCAGGAACCCGGGTATAGTTTGCCACCACTTTCCCCAATATAAGAGAGTGCTAGCAGTCCATGGCAGGCGGTTACTCCGGAGCCGCACATTAGAATCAATTGCCTGTCGGCGTTGGTTCGCAGTAACTTTTTATAGTAATCATAGAGTTGGCTTTTGGGTAAAAACAGGCCATTGTCATCCACGTTCTGTTTCCACGGCATATTGATCGCGCCGGGAATGTGGCCCGCCACGTCATCTATAGGCTCGGTTGTTCCCTCAAAGCGTTCCGGGTCGCGTACGTCAATAAGGCAAATTTGCGATTGGGTCAGTTGTTGCTGCAATTGTTCGGTACTGATATTCATGCCAGGTTGGGGCTCACCATGAAATTCGGTAGCCGTTATGCGAGGTTGCTCAGCCGTTACCGGTAAGCCCTGCTTTTTCCAGACACTAAAACCGCCGTCCAGCACGGCGACTTTTTTGTGGCCAAGCCATTGCAACAACCACCAAAGGCGCGCGGCGTAACTGCCACCGGCGTCGTCATAGGCAACCACTTGCGTGTCAGCGTCGATACCCCAGCGACCCAATGTTGCCTTGAAACTCTCGATATCGGGAAGGGGATGGCGGCCGCTGGTGACGGTAATCGGCGACGACAGATCATCGTCCAGGTGCGCATACACAGCGTTGGGCAGGTGTTCCAGGGCGTATAAACCACGGCCGTGGTCGGGATCCTGTAAATTAAACCGGCAGTCTACGATACGCCAGTGGGGATCATCCAGGTATTGATAAACGTGATTGGAACCAATAACCGTTGAGTATTCCATGAACTGACAATTTCTCCTGCATCTATTGCGCTCGCTCAGTGTAAAACTAGTTACATGACCGGTGCAGCGGGATTGGTGACTGCAAAGGGGAGTTTTACGGTGAAGACCGATCCCATACCCGGTTCGCTGTTTATTAGTATGTCACCACCCATCATGTGGCACAACCGGCGGCTTATGGCAAGATTCAGTCCGCTGTCCTCCTGGTGTTTGTTGATTGGCCGGCTGATATTGGGAATGGCGTTAAATATCTTGTCGACCTTTTCCGGGGAAATGCCAATACCGGTATCGATAACACTGAACGTTATCCAGCGTTTTTTACCATTACCCCGTGTATTATCATATTTGACATTTAATGTGACCAGGCCGAATTCCGTGTATTTACAGGCATTGGCCAGTAAATTAAATAAAATTTGTTGCAATTTCGGTGGGTCGGTTTCCATGAATCCAATATGACGTGGACACTGGATGTCAATTTGATTATTGTTTTTCGCCGCAATAGGACGGAACTGGTCGGCCACGTCATTAATAAACTCATAAATATCCAGGTCCTGTACCGACAACGAAATTTTGCCGGCTTCAACGTTGGTTAAACCAATAATTTCACTGGTCAGTCCATTTAAGTGATGGCAGGCATTTTGTATTTTTATGACGTCGGACAGGAATTCCTTACTGGTATCCTTGTTCTTGCGCACGTTTGTTGCAATCGCATCACTGTACTGCATCAAAGAGTTTAACGGCGAGCGGTATTCATCAATTACGTCGGCCAGAAACTGGCTTTTCTCCGCGCTTTGTTTCTGAATACTTTCATACGCGTTACTAAGTGCACTCTCGGTTGTCGTAGTGCGTCGGACAATGTACACGGCGATGGCAATTCCCAAAAGAACGGCGACAACAGACACCACGACTATCAATGAACGCATTTCCCGGTATAGTTCGCTGGTCTCTCTTGCAATTTTTTCCGCTTCCGTTTCCTGGTAGTGGTAGAACGTATTTAACTGATTAATGACCTGTTCCTTATTGGGAATCACGCTTCTTAATAATACTTCGCGGGCCTGGTCAAATTTTTCCGCATTTAGTAGTTCCACCACACGTCTTTGTGAGGTCTGCGCTTTACTCGTGACGTTGCCCTGGTAATCCAGCAATGTTTTTTCACGTTGGGTTAGATTCATCGAGAGTATATGCAGGCGTGCCCGCGCAAATTCAGCGCCGTACCGATTGAATCGAATCCATTCCTCGTCACGGACAAACGGGTCTGTCTGCAACAGCATCCGCTGTAAAGCGAGCGTCCGTTCGTGGGCAGCCGAACGCATCTCAACGACCAGGTTTATTTTTGTGAGGTGGTTTTTGGCGATCTGATCGATGTGATCTTTTGTGACTTTCAGTTCATGGGAGCGGAAAATAACGAGAAATCCCATCAGGCCAATAATGGCGGCAAAACCGATAATAAGACTGCGTCTGCTCTTGCTGACCGTCTTCGGTTTTACGGCATGAGTCGTCATGGAAATTGTATTGTGCAGCATATGCTGATCAACGCGCCCCCGAGCCCGATAACTTGTTGTTATTGCCCAACGTTTTTTAGAATAGGCAAATACTGCGGCTGACGATGGCCGCTGCAATAATTAAATCATTATAAGACCCGCGTCTTTTTTAGCAAAGTCTATTCAGCAAGTGGCGTGCATTAAGGTATTGGAAAAACTTCAAAATGCCACAGTAACATATTGATTTATCAAGATTTTATAGTGTTGCTTAGTAATTTTAGTATATTCATCGTAGCGGATTTGCTGATATCCGTCTGGATAATTCGGTACGTTGCCTCAATTAAAGAACGTTCTTCTCCTGCTATTCGTTGACATTGTTTATGGCGTTGTTAGCAAGTGATTTCAGTTGTCTATCCACCCTGCAACATTATTTAAGAAGTAAGCTTGCAACCAGCCTGGCGTCTAATTCTGGTACGTTTACGGCAGGGATCGATAGACGAAATGTTTCCGCCAAGGTGTGACGACTTTTGTGTGCAGGCGTCGTTGTTAAGCAAGGGCGGCTGCGTGATGGACCGCGAATCGAGATATGCAATTAGCATCCAGATCCAGATGGTACAGCGATTATTGTTTAAATGAAGCCCTTCGTTGGGATGTGGGAAGATGTCAAACATATTAAAATTTGCATAAAAAGCTTTGCCGTAATAACCAGTCAGGTGACAGTTAATGCTGCTTTGCGCAGATGAAAATTGTAACCATACTCCAATACATCTTCCCTGTTTGCAAAAAGGATTAGACTTTCGCATTAAATCTTTAAACGGTGGCCTGTTATGCGAGCACACTCACGCGCGAAGTAGGTGTCATCGGCCGTTCCTGCGCCGTTCGCGCGGTTCCCGTGAATTAATCCGCTCCCTTGCTCGTATGGTGATGGAAGACGGTACATTCGTACCGTTAACAGCATGGTATAAATAAGACCCTCCGCTGGTTGTTTATGGAGATATTCAAATCCGCGCGGGAAACCAATCATGATGCCTTAATTCTTATCTGTGATTTGTGGCTTGATCCTGCCATCAAATAACGATATCAAGCTACTTATATACAACAACCATGATAAGGTGTATTAGTTTTATACATCTTTATGAATAAATACTAAATACTTTTATTTGCAACAAGTTATCGGCGATTTGGTTACCATTTAAGCCTTTTAAATTACCTACGTAAAATATTCTAGAAACACTTAAGAAGCGATGGTATAGTTGATTCGAGTTCGTTTTCCACATAACTGGAATGCGATTCAAATACAACCAGTATGCTCAGATGGTAAAGGGAGCCTGACGATTAATTACTGGTTTAAAACAACTGGCTGATTGACAAAAATTGAAACCGTCCAGCTATGTCCATTCAATTCATGACGAGGGGGCGAATCATGAATACCTACCCAGTAAATACCGTTTCTACCGGAACTATACCTCAGGTGTTTTCGCATAATCAGCAAAAGTATGGGTATACAGTGCTTAGCATTCAGTCATCCCGTACCAACGACTGGAACAACAAAATCACCATGAAAGATTTATACAACAAGGGCTTTTATCAATAGCCCTGGTTGCGATCGTACCTGGTTGATTTGACAGTTGTTCAGTGCTCTCGGCAATAGGCCCATTGGCCAGGAATACGTGTCATTGATGCTTTGACGCCGTGATAGTCACTTCGGTAAAAAATTTGCCTGCGGTTTATTAATCCGACAATTGCCGCACAAGCTAAATAATCAACCAGTTTCATAGGGATGTTGTATGAAGGTTGTATGTGATGGTTGAAGGACACCGCAGATCAAGTGTTTTAAAATCTATTGTCAGAAGTTTATATTTTATTGTTCTGATCTTCGGGTTAATTGCATGCATTGACGAGCAGGCCACGGATCCCGAGGTAACAGGAACCGACAATGAAGAGGTGGTCGCAAACAGTATTATATCCGGCAGTTTAACCAATGCTTCCGGTTCGGCTTTTGACGGCGACGTTAACGATCCGAATGCCGCCTATGTCAGTAACGATACGTTGGAAATCGCACAGGATATTCCTAATCCCACGAAACTGGGCGGATACGTGAATATTGCTGGAAGTGGACCCGCGGGCCGGTCGTTCGAACAAGGTGACCGGGACGATTACTACCGTGTACAGTTGTTTGCCAATCAATCTGTCTCGCTATACGTACCGGCATCCACGTCGGCGACGTCCGACAACCAGGTGGGAATGTTCCTGCTGGATAGTAGCGGAGAATTGGTTCAACATACCACCGGCGAGCAGCAAACCGAATTTTTGAACATCAATAATGATGGCGTTTATTATATTCGCGTCATGGCCTTTGCCGGGGCTGCTAACTATGTGCTGACAATCGGGTTGTCCGGTCAACAGCAAACACAGCAGTCTACTGCAGACATCGAACAACCTTTTGTGCCAGGTGAAATCATCGTGGAATACCGGCGCGAGTCCGGGCAGGATCCCGGCGGTGTTT
>JASFMT010000250.1:0-5899 GCA_050117455.1 Gammaproteobacteria bacterium
TGCCTGGAGCAGTTCCGGGTGTTTTACATCCGCGGTGTCGATTGCCCTGGCCGGTGGTTTGGCGGTTGCATTTGATTTGAGATCTAATTGCGCGTGGGCAACCGCGTTCAAATAAGCGCTGGTGGAAAAGCCTTCGCGGCAACTTTGCATGGCCGTGGTTTTGATGGCCAGGTTTTGTTGCAGCCATTCGAAGGCTTTGGTGATTTGTTTTTTGATTTCCTTGTTATCGGTGACAACATGAAAACCGGATACCCAGGGAGCTAATGCGACCTGTAGTTTGCCGGTGAAATAATCCGACGCTTTGCGCACGCGTTCCTGTAAATGCAAGTCCTCTTCCGGTATCTGATCCGGTTTAAACAGGGATTGCAGTTGACGTTTGAATTTATCCGCGACTGTGATGATTTCCTCGTTGACCTGCTTTTCAATATCGTCAATGGATTCGCTGCCGGAAAACTGGACCAGGTGCCGGTTGGTGCGCAATAGCTTTATCAGTGTTCTTAAACTGAAAACCAGCGCTTGAAAGTCAATACATTCCAATAGCAAGTTTTGTTGATACAGAATCCTGGCGTTATTTAGTTGTTCATGGGTTGGCGGATTGTCGCCGGCGCGTTCCACAAATTGCGCCACCGCCGTGTCGGTTTTGACCGCGCGCTGTGAAATGGGCGTGCTCAGTACCATTCCTTCAAACGTTTTGCACCGGCTCAAGGCGACGTAGACCTGGCCATGGGAGAACGCGGCGTTGGCGTCGATAATGGCCCGCTCAAAGGTTAATCCCTGACTTTTGTGAATCGTAATAGCCCAGGCCAGCCGCAACGGGAATTGGCAAAACCTGCCAATCACTTCTTCGGTGATTTCCTTGCTTTTCGGGTCCACGGTGTACTTGATGTTTTCCCAGGTTAGCGGCTCTACCGGGATTTCGTCGTCGTCACCGGGGCATTTGACGCTAATGCCATGTTCGTCGATATGGGTAATCTTGCCGATCTTGCCATTAAAATACAGTTTGTCCGTGGAACTGTCATTGCGCACAAACATCACCTGCGCGCCTTCTTTTAGTACCAGTTTTTCCGCCGTTGGGTAGCTGTATGGCGGATAGTCCCCTTCAATGGTCGCCTGAAATGTATAGGGTTTGGCATTCAAAGCCTGCAGTTGCCTGTCATTGATATTGTCGGCGCCGCGGTTGTGGGTGGTCAGGGTGATGTAGTCATCGTTATCATTGGGCCGAAAGTCCGGTTGGTGCCGGCTGTTTAATGCCTGCAATGTTTCATCATCGAGCCGGTTGTCGCGCACGCGGTTTAGCAGCCGGATAAAATGTTCATCGGACTGGCGGTAAATGTGCTGCAGTTCGATCGTGATTAACTGCGATTGCTTCAGGGCGTTGCTGCTGAAAAAGTAGCAGGAATCATAATAGGATTTGAGTAGCTGCCATTCCTCGTTCTTGATCACCGGGGAAAGCTGATGCAGGTCACCGATCATTAACAGTTGCACGCCACCAAAAGGCAGGTGGCGGTTTTTGTAACGGCGTAAAACGGCGTCGACGCCGTCCAGTAGATCCGCACGTACCATGCTGATTTCATCGATCACCAGTAAATCGAGGCTCTTGATGATATTGATTTTTTCTTTACTGAAGCGGCGTTGTTCTGTTTGCCGTTGAACGTCACTGCCTGGCAGGTACGGACCAAAGGGCATCTGGAAAAAGGAATGCAGTGTGACGCCGCCGGCATTGATGGCTGCCACGCCGGTGGGGGCGGTGACGATCATGCGTTTAGGTGTATTATCCCTGAGCCGATGCAGAAAGGTGGTTTTGCCCGTGCCTGCCTTGCCCGTCAGGAAAATATTATGGCCGGTGTAGCGGACAAAATCGCTGGCCAGTTGCAGTTCGGGATTTGTCATTGCTGAATGATGGCGATTTCGACAGTGATCGTGTTGTTATTATCGTGTAGTTATTATAGTTGCGCTAACGATACTCGATCTGCGTGCCCATGAACAGGTTAATATTTCACAGCACAGCCTTGTACGCAAAATATTTTAAAAAATTTTTCACCGGGATTTTTATGCTCGGGGCATCAAAAACAGGCAGCGTCCTTTGGTGGCAACGGGCACTTAATAAAGTAGTGGGGCGACTGGCCCGGCACTAAAATTCTCTGTAATAAGATGTAATTACGTTCCTTTCTTCCACGCAATCAGCGTGCATTTGTTTTTTTCAGTGGCATCATATAAATGAAATTCGTCTGTCATTTATCATCAGCAAAGCCTTATGCCTGAAAAAATAAATTAAAATAAACAATAACTTGTGTGGTTTTTCCCAGTAATTCAATCGGGTATTATCGAGTGCAATGAGCAGGGTAGCCGGATGGCGACCCCGGTTTTGCGATTATCCAATGGCCAGTTTCCGTCTTAGACGAAGAGGATATTGTTATGCACCTCGTAAACAATTGCACGCCCCCGGCAACACTCAATTGCCACCATGAACTTGAGGAGTTTATCGGCCGCAGTCTGCTGGGTGACTGGATGATCCGCATAGAGCACAAGGGCGACAACGAACCGCCTTACCATCGCTGGCAACAATGGGGCGACATGTTGTTTGCGATTACCCGCCCGGATTCCGTCATGGAAGCAATCTATGCTTGCCGTTCCAACTATCCCGCGCATGCTATTCGCATATATGCCGAGAAAGTGTGGCCCGAGAGCCGCATGATTTACCGGATCCATGAAACGCCGGATTCCGGTCAGACGCGACAACATTCCGAATCAGGCGGTAAAGCCCTGCCTGCACCGGCAACGAATCAGGGCTGGGGTAATGCATGGGCCGCCCGCGTTGGCCAAAGCGGTTAAGGCTGCCCGGGGATGTATGATTGTATAACGGTCATTGGTTTGCAAACAGGATCGTTTCTTTTAACGTAATATCCGTAACCGGCTTTGACATAGTTGCGCACGATTTACAACGGCGGTTACATAGAGAAGCCGCCTATTGCCATGGCGCTAACAAATTCTTGCTTTTGAATGCTGTCGCCCGACATTTCATAAAAAAGCAATCGTAAGGATTTTTTTTCGTTTTTGAAAACTTGGATTGTAACGTTGCACTTCGCCATGGCACTGACAAAAAGTGCACTTTATATCTTGCGCACACCAGCGCAGTACCTCTCCCGCGCCCACAACAACAATATCCCGTCGTCATGCAGGCTGGGCGGCTGCGGTCATTCCTTCGCGACTTCCATTTATAGCTATTTCGATCTGGTATAGACGAAAGGCTATCCCTTTTATTCGGAGAATCAATTTCCGCTACTCCTTGATTATGCCTAATATCACTGTGCACTGCCTCGGTGCGGCAGGAATAACCGTATTCGTTGATGGGCAATTAAGGTGAAAAGTCGATAAGAACTAACCTTCGTGAGTGAAACGAGGAACTGGCGCTGCTCCTCGATTGTGTGACTAAGTAATGAATTAAAAGGCATAATATTGGACCAGCTAATTCTGACTGTACCAACGCTACCCATTGTTTCCGCGATCCTGATGCAGATATTGTCAGGGCGTATTGACCGACGTGTAGTGTGGCTGAGCATGGCGTCCGTGGTCATCATATTCGTGTTGACCGTGATGGTTCTAGTCATGGAATTGGCGGGCCTTGGCACTCATGACATTGGCACTTCCCACGGCTGGGGTGTGTTACTCGTTGATCCGCTAAGTGCGATCATGAGCGTGCTGATCGCGGGTATCAGCCTCATTGTTCATGTGTATTCCATACGCTACATGGCCGAGGAACCGGGCTACATCAGGTTTTTTGTGCTGCTGGATTTGATGACAGCGGCGTTGCTTATTATGGTTGCGGCCGGCGATTTGCTGACGTTACTAATCGCGTGGCACGCTATTGGCGTTTTACTTTATTTTCTGCTCGGACACGACACGCGCCGTCAAAGTACTTTCCGTTATGCGTTCTGGACGTTTATCACCTATCGGGTAGGTGATATGGCGCTGATCGTGGCCGCGGCAATATTGTTTCATGCCTATGGTACCTGGTCGCTGACGGAAATCTTTGCCCGGATTCAGAATGAACCCCATGCCGTAACTTTCCTGGGGTTACCGGCAATGGAGGCGGTTGCGGTATTCCTGGCGCTTGCCGCTTTTGCCCGTTCAGCTCAATTTCTATTGCATACCTGGTTGCCCTATACCATGGACGGGCCGACACCGGTGTCAGCGCTGATGCATGCCGGTATTGTCAACGCCGGCGGGTTTCTTGTTAACCGGTTCGCGCCGGTATTTGTGCATGCCGGCGATGTGCTTCACATTTTATTCGTCGTTGGATTGATTACCGCTATTGTCGGTTCGGTGCTGATGCTAACCCAGAACGATATTAAAAAGTCACTGGGTTATTCAACCATGGGGCAAATGGGATTCATGATCATGGAGTGCGGCGTCGGCGCATTTTCCCTGGCAATCTATCACCTCATCGCGCACGGACTCTTCAAAGGTACCCTGTTTCTGGGAGCGGGCGGCGTGATTCACGAGGCGCGCCAGGATGACGGTGTCCCTAAAGATGATATTTATACCTTCGTTGTGGAACGCAGAATGGCACGGCGCCGGCCACCCTGGTTGATCATGGCGGCTATTACACTGGTAATACCGGCACTGGTTCTGGTGCTGGCCCATTGGGCGGTTTCGCAGGAATTTTTCCAGCAACAGGGCGCGATTGTGCTGCTGTTTTTTGGCTGGGTCACCGGTGCGCAACTCATCTTTGCCACCTATCGCATGCGCACCGAACGTGGCGGGCGTCTGCTTACTTTGGTCCTGGCCTCGTTTACGGTCGTCGTTGTCGGCTATACCTTAATTAGCCACGCCTTCGAGTTGTTTTTATATCCTGATCCGCAATTCCGTGAGCTTATCCATAACGCTTCAAGGTTTAACGTCGTATGGTTCGACGTTTTGATTGTCATTACTACCCTCGTTATCGTCATAGGCTGGCTGATCACCTACTACTCGGAACGAAATGGCAAGCGTGGAAGCAAGCAGCCTGGAATTTTATGGCTAAGCTTTTACGCTTTGATATCCCGGGAATTCTATCTGGCCGATATCTACGCCTGGTTTACACGTTTAGTGATGCGTAGCGCTGAACGTTTAAACATCTGGTTAAGGTGGGCTTGATATGGCGGATAGCGTGTTTTTAATTGCCGCTGGAATATTTCTGCCATTATTCCCATTCAGCATGCTGATTAATGTGTTGTATGCGCGGGTGCGCCAACCGGCCATGCGTGGTGTGCTGTTACTGGCCTGGCCGCAAATCGGGCTGGCGATTGTTTTCAATGCTGGCTCAATGATACCAAGCTGGGTTCTTGCATGGGCGCTGTTGACGTCGCTGCTATATGCCTTGCGGGCATTGGCCCTGCGCGAGCTTGGCCTATGGACAAGTTTTGTCGCCACGTCGGCCTGGGCGCTGCTGTGGATATTGTTGAGTAGTGAGGCAGATGCACTGCAGCTGCAATTGACCGGTTTCGGGATCAGTGTTCCCTTTGTGTTGATGGCAATGCTGGGCGCTGGACTGGAGCGGCGGTTCGGTGCCGCTTACCTGGGGTTGTACGGGGGGCTGGCGCAATCGATACCGCGTTTTACCGGTGTGCTGGTGGTGGTGATTCTGGCCATCGTGGCGACACCGCTATTCCCCGCATTTTTCGCCATGCTGTCCATGATGATCAAAACCACAATGGCAACACCGGTCATCGCATTGGGAATCGGTGTTGTCTGGTTGCTGTGGAGCTGGGCAGGCGCGAGATTGCTGGAAGGGCTAATCACCGGTCCGCAAAGTAGCGTGGTGTCAGATCTGAGCCAGCTCAATATGTGGCTGTATATTGGCATACTGGCTGGGCTCATATTCATGGGTGTGTATTGGTTGGGGGCAATGACGTGAGTG
>JASFMT010000251.1:0-5878 GCA_050117455.1 Gammaproteobacteria bacterium
GTTGGATGGCAGTAACTCCTATACCCAACGACAAGGCGCGTTAACCTATGCCTGGTCTTTCACCACCAGGCCGGATGGCAGTAACGCCGATTTACAAAACGCCACAACCGTAAGCCCCAGTTTTGTTCCGGATGTAAGAGGTAGTTACCGGGTACAACTGGTGGTTAGCGATGACGTTGGCTCCAGCGAGCGTGCCATTGCCCTGGTTGAAGCCACCAATACCGGTGAACGCCCGACGGGTCCTTTCGTCCATATGACCCTGTCCTCCAATTGCGCAAATTGTCACAACGACAGCCAAAGCACGGTTGTCAGTAAATCGGCAGATCATGTCGCCACCACGAACCTGTGCCAGGCGTGCCATACGACATTTGGCTTTGATATCGTTTTATTTACTGATCACGATGAAATATTTGGCAATTGCAGCGAATGCCACAACGGCGTTCTGGCGGTTGGCAAATCCGAATATCATGTTCAAACCACGGTTGAATGTGATGACTGCCATAACACGACCAGTTTTCTGGAACTGGGACCTGACGGCAGTTATGATCATGCGAGCATTTCAAGACCCTGCGTCGGTTGTCATAACAATGTCATTGCCATCGGTAAGTTTGTCGGTCACCCCCAATCAAGTGACCAGTGCAATCGCTGCCACACGACAGAGGCCTTCTCGCCCGTGTATTTTGATCACGACGGAGTCGATTTCGCGGTTACGCCATGTGTTTCGTGCCATGACAGTAACAATCCGGATAGTGCCAGCTCTGTCGGCAAGACACCAAATCACCCGGCAACCAGCGACAACTGCCAACTTTGCCATGAAACAACCACGTTTGTGATCAGTGGAACCTTCAACCACGACGTGCTTGACGACGAACCCTCACAGTGTGTCACCTGCCATGACGGTAATCATGTTGCTGCCGGCGCCAGGGGCATGACAGATACCGTTATCCATACCAACGCTACGGCCGGTGGCGTGGATTGCGGAAATTGCCATAACACGGATGATTTCGCTCAAAATTTTGTAGATCACACCAGCGACGCGGTAACACTCAATCGATGCGATTCCTGTCACAATGGCACTGACGCGATTGGTGTGCCGTCACCCAATCACATCGATCTCACTACTGGTCTCAATAGTGGTGACGACTGCAATGTTTGCCACACACCGGGCAACTTTGCCACGGGGTTTTACGATCACACCACCGTTGAAGCGGACCTCACTATGCTTTGCTCGTCATGTCATGACGACGTGATCACAGTGGGTAAAATAGGCAATCACATTCCGACAACCGATGATTGCCGTGTCTGTCACAACACCACGACATTTGTTGGTGCAACGGTCGATCACACCAACATCACCAATGGCTGTGAGACATGTCACGATGGTAATTCCTCTACCGGTAAAGGGGATGCAACACCGACACACATACCTACCACGGATGACTGCAATGTCTGTCACACCACCGACCCGCTGGTATTCTCACCGTCAACGTTCCTGACGGGCGCTCACACAACCATTACCAGTGACTGCCAAAGCTGCCACGGCACCTACGCCACCGGTAAGCCACGGCGCACACACATTCCCACCACGGACGATTGCAGCACTTGCCACGTCACCAGCAGTTTCGTTGGCGCAACGTTTGACCATACCGGCGTTGACCGGGGATGCGAAGGTTGTCACAACGGCCGGTTTACTACGGATTCAGGAACTATTTTGGGTAAGCCGACCAATCCTGATAATCCCAACGATATGAGCCTGCATGTACCGACAGAACAGGATTGCTACTTCTGTCACGATACCAGTGACTGGTTGACCTCGGTGCAAACGGTTTTTGCCCATACTGATATCAGTGGCAACTGCACCTCCTGTCACAATGGAGACTATGTCGCCATGGGCGCCCTGGCCAAAACCTCAGTGGCATCGGGACACCCCAATACCAACGCCGATTGCGGCGCGTGTCACACCACGTCGGATGTTCCGCCTAATGGTCTGAGCTTCCTCAACTACTTTGTTGATCACACCGGTATCGTCGACAACTGTGGATCATCAGGATGTCACGACCGCAACACGAATGAAGGCATAATTGCCCAGGACCCACAGCAGCACGGACCATCCAACGGCAACGACTGCCACCTTTGCCATACCGCTGGCGCTGGCTGGATACCGGCAGTGTTTGACCACAGTAATGTAACCAGGACTACACGCTGTGATTCCTGTCATAATGGAACAGATGCAACCGGCACGGCTGCCAAAACCAATCCGCCGCATATACCGTTAAACAACAATGAAGATTGCCGCTTGTGCCACAACACGGAAAGCTTTGCCGGCGCCACCTTCGATCACCAGGGTATAACCGGTAATTGTGCGCAATGTCATAACGGCGACACCGCGACCGGCAAACCTCAGAACCACGTACCCACCAACGGTGATTGCGTTGAGTGTCACCAGACCACGGGCTTTATACCCGCGACGTTTGATCACACCGGTATCGTGGATAACTGCCAGTCCTGCCATGACGGGGTATTGGCCACGGGCAAAGTCGATGCGGTCAATCACGTTCAAACCGACCAGGATTGCAGCGTCTGCCACAGCACCACGGCGTTTAGTCCCGCACAGTTTGATCACACCGGTATCGTTGACAACTGTGCACGATCTGGTTGCCACGGTGACGGTGCTACCGGCAAACCGCTGGATCACCTGCAGACGTCACTGGATTGCTCCAACTGTCATACCACCACGACTTTCGTCGGTGGCTCGTGGGTTCATGACTCCAGCACCGCCGGACGCTGCCTGGATTGCCATGTAACCGGCGGCGGCGCAACACCTCAACCAACAACCGGGCATTTTGACACCGGTGGTGATGTGCAGTGCGATGCCTGTCATACCACGAACGGCTGGGGTGACCAGGGTACCTACCGTCACACCGGCAGGGACTATCCTGGCGACCACAGACGCGGCAAGACATCGTGTACTGATTGTCACCGTAGCAACAGCGCATCGCCTGTCACCTATCCCAATGATCCGCAGTACGCACCGGACTGTGCGGGCTGTCACGCCGGGGACTTCCGTTCCGAAGGCGATCACATAGGTGGACGTAACGGTACTGTTTCGCAAAACAGGGACTGCGGACAATCAGGCTGTCACCGTGTCAGCTCCAGTGGCTTCTGATCGATGGAGTAACACACGACATTAAATACGACAGCAAATAACACAGTAAAAACTAACAGGGCATATTGGAAATTTTCCGATATGCCCTTTTTTTTAGAACAGCTGGCGCTACATACATAGTTGTTGACGAACGTGCTGACTGTACGACGCTTGCAAGATTCAGGTAATCAATCAAACGTCACCGTCGTTAACGTACTCTACTAAAAGCGTGAATAAGGTGTAGATAAGGTGTGGGTTAAGCTGGGGGAAGTCCTGCCGGATAAAAACAATTATCACCGGTAGCGGATAACAAAGTCTTAATTGGGCTTTTTGTCTTGTTTAAAGACGCGCCGCAGCAAATCCACGATAAAACCCACGCATTGATCAAGATAGTGCGTGGCTTTTGCAGGCTGCAGCAATCCAAAGGCAAAAAAACCCGCTGCCAATATAATTGACAGCAATAAATAAACGGTGGCACTAATGCCAAAAGTTGCAGGCATAATAAACCAGATCAAAAACCCCGCAAAAAACCCAATACCGCCCATTACTATCGCAAGCAACAAATTTTCATCGGGACTGTTATTCGGCGGATTATTGACGCGATCGGGCTTTTTCATCTGGGCACCTGTTACTGCTTTTCGACTACTGTATCGCAACGTTGCCCATAACCTGTACCCTGAAAGTGTGAACTCGTACTAATTATTGGCAATAATTTGCGGCCGAGGTTGTTGGCTGGGTTTTGAAACAACATCCGGTCGCCCGGCTGATTGCAGCTCGCTGTGTAGCAATGACATCCGTAGCGCCACTGAAGACCCGGTTAACTGGCAGGCCAACTGCGACACACCTGATTTAACGATACCTTCGAATCCAACGGGGTTCTCAGCGAACAATGTCGCCGATTCTTTCCTACAACTAACCTTGCTGGCCTGCACAGACACTGCCGTGGTGCCCGGGTCCGGAGAGGGAGGGTTGCAACGCTCCTTTTTTATTCGCGGATAATGAAAGGGACGACCCCAGGTCGCCTGGCTTTAATGCACCTCACTGTGTATCGTGAAGTAAAACGTGGCACCACGGTCGACTTTGGCATTCGCCCATATTTTGCCACCATGCCGATCGATAATTCTATGCACAGTCGCAAGTCCAATGCCCGTGCCTGGAAAATCATCTTCTGTATGCAAGCGCTGGAACGGACCGAATAGCTTATTGATATACTGGGTATCAAACCCCACGCCATTATCTTTTATATAATAAACAACCTGATCACCCTGCATTTGCGTGGCAAAACGAATTTTTGATCGCGGCTTCTTGCTGGAGTATTTCCACGCATTCTCCACAAGATTACTCATTGCGATATCCAGCAACGACTGATCACCTTCCGCGATCACGTTTGGTTCGATATCCACTTCTATCTTACGATTCGGATCCAGTTGTTTTAGTTTTTCGAGATTGTCCTCAACCATCCTGGATAAATCTACATATTGCTGTTGATACCTGGCGCGAGATACGTTTGACAGCTGCAAAAGGTCATCGATCAAGGCGCCCATTTTTTGCGCCGCCAGGCGAACCCGTTCCAGGTACTGCCGTTCACGGTCATCGAGTTTTTGCCAGGTATCATCAATAATCAATTTACTAAAACCATCAATGCTGCGTAATGGCGCGCGCAGATCATGTGAAACGGAATACGTAAACGATTCAAGATCCCGGTTTTTCCTTTCAAGTTCTAGCGCCCGTTGCTTCAGCAACTGGTTATTGTTAAATGCTTCCCAGTATTCTTTATTCAGCCTGTTTGCGGCAAACACCAGGAAAACAAAATAAGTCAAAAACAGAAATGCCGCTGTCAGGCGTTCTTCTGTCACGTTAAACAGGGTAGCCGAGAGCGTTGGCCCGAACATAAAGAGCATGTAGGCTATCGTCAGCTTAAAAGACGGTGCCAGCGTAATCACCGCGCCCGCGGAAAACGCCGCCGCACTGATGCAAATCACCATTGTCGTCCATTGCCAGCCGTAATACCGGATAGACATGATGCTCAAGACACCCCAGGCCCCCGCCTGAATCAGGAGCCCCATGCCATTAATAACCATCCAGAGCGCAGGTTTTTTGGGATATACGGTCGCGAAGCTCCAGGTCGCCGTACCCCTTATAACAGTGCCAACGAGTAGTATCACACCCATCGCAGAAACAATCGTTTGATAATCCGAATAAAAAGGCGTGAACCCGATGACAATTGCAAAAATGACTAAATATAAAAACGAGCTAACTCTAGACCGATACGCGATATCGCGCATGGCATATTTCAGCTTGTCGATTGAGGTTACCACCTAAATAGCCCTGTCTCGCGGTGTTGATGAGAACGAGTTGAATGAATGACAGCCCAAAATACTGAGCGAACTTACCGACCTGGTCAAGCGACTGAAATGCACATCACGATCGTGACGTCTGGAACATCGATTGAAACTAATGGGTTGATCGAAATAAAGTATAGTACAAACTTATATATGCGGTGGCATTAGCTCCGCGATTTAAATGCCTGTCAAGCGGCTATCGCGGCGACCTCCATACCCTGGAAACAAGGGACCGGCTTAACATCGTGTGAAGTTCTTAAAAGCAGGTTTTTGATATTAAAAAGGGGACGTTAAGTGTATTGGTAGGCACTTATTGAACAAGTTTACTGTTACGATCAGTAAGTTGCGCAGGTCCGGGCCCTCGGGATTTTTTCCCATAGACAAGGACGCG
>JASFMT010000252.1:0-5828 GCA_050117455.1 Gammaproteobacteria bacterium
TTCGGTGAAGCCGTCTTCGTCCAGTTTGGTGTATTGTAACGAGGCATAAGGCCGCAACCACCAGTCGCCCATTTCATAATAGGCGCCGCCGGAAAAACCCAGGGATAGCAGATCGCCATCATGACTACTGGTGAGTTGTGCCGGACTCGGTACGGTCACATTGCGGCGGGTATCATAACTGTTGCGGCCGTAGGAGAAAACCGCGTCAAAATATCCCTTGTCGAGCAGGTAACTGCCATAGATGGAGATCATGGTGCTTTCGATGTCGCCGGAGCTGGTATTACGGTCGGCATCCAGGTCGTTACTGGCGTATCCTATACTGGCGCCGCCGATGTAACGATTGTTGAACTTGTTATCCAGGCCGATGGTCAGACCACGCACTGAAAAGTCATAACCAAAGCTGTCTGCGGTGGCATCCTGTTCACCGCGTTGGCCAAAACCGCGCACGTAGCCACCATATTTATAATCGGAACCGTGGCGCATGAACAAACCCTGTGGCGCAATACCGTTAGCCGCCAGCTTGTATTCGCCGTCCTTGAGACGGCGATTAGGAGCCACCAGTTCGCTGAACTGCAGGTTGTTCATGCGGCCGGTCACGGTGTTGGTGTATTGCTGCATACTGGCAAAACTGCCCAGGGTTAACTGATCATGCGCCGCCGGGCTTAATCCGTAAAAGGCATCGGCAAATTCGTTGCTTTGTGACAATACCTGTACTTCACCAATAGCGTTATTCAGATCGCCTTTAACGATGGGCAGGATGTTATCCAGGTGTTCGGCAACCGCCATGGCGTTACTGGTTTTCGCGACGGTGGTAAAACTTTCCACGTCGGCTTGCACCTGCACTTTGTCGTCCTGTTGCTGGAGGTTAAATTTCAACAGGGGCTTGTCTTCCGGCAGTTCGATGGCGGTAAAAACCGTGCCCTGCTCGATACCACTGGAAGCAGTAAGAACGTCATAGGTTGTGCCGTCGCGATAAGCACCGTTGCCCCGAACCACTTTCATTTGTCCATTCAGCGATGCAACACCATTCACCATAAACCGGCCGTTGCTGCCGTCGCCGTATACCTTAGCCTGAAAATCACTGTCTTCCTTAAATATGTAGTCTCGGTTCAATTGCAGGGTACCTTTATTGACTGCCAGATTATCCAACTGCGGCAATAATGATAATTCAAAGGTACCTTCGCCGTTTTTTTCTGCGCTCAAGCCGGGTAGTTCACCCTCATAGCTGCCACTGTTGTTAAAGGATAACATCAGGCTGCTCATGTCATCTATGATATTGCCGTTGATGATCGGGGTGCCTTCCATTGACAAAGTATCCGTGCCGGTGCCCAGATCAATGTCACCATATGTTATCGAACCATCCCCTAGTATCACTTCGTCATCACCACCACCTGAATCGATAGCGGTACCCAACGTCGTGACGCCATTGGTGGTGCGCGAAGTGTCTATGGTGCCTTGATTGATAATAGTGTCATTCCCCGGACCTGTCTTGATACCAACAGCATCGGCAACGGGCAGCAGCCCCAAGTCATTGCGGTCGGAATCAGCGGATGCTGTGGCGATGATGATTCCGGTATTCAAGATATTAAAGTCAGCTTCATCATTGGCGTAGATACCATAGGCGTGTGAAACAGCGCGTTCTTCGGTGTGCATATAAGTGCTGCCCACGGTGCTCACTTGCGCCACACTGGAAGCATCAACATTAATATTGCCGGCATTGTTAATTGCGAAACTTGACTCCGCCGCACCGGCCCAAAGTCCGAATGCTTCGGCGGTCGCAATACTCCAGCTATTTTCCGCTCCCTTTGGCAATCCCGGTGCTTCGGTGTCGGTGCTGGTATTAGTAGTCGCCTGGGTCTGGATCTCGATGTTTCCGTCGTTTTGCAGGGTTCCCGTACCTTCTGCGACATGTACACCCACGCCATGGGCGTCAATAACGGCTGTTGCATCGGCCCGGGCACGTGTGTCGGCAAGTGCGCCATCGGCCCTTGACCAGCTTGATGCCGATGCGGATGACACAATGTTGATCGTAATATCACCTTGTTGTTCCACAACGCTGCCGGCACCCAGCGCTTCAATACCTGCTACTGTTAAATCCAAAACCGACTTGGCACGCGAATTGGAATCGCCGTCGAGATTGGATTCGGCATCAGTTTTTGAACTCATGCCCGGATTGGCGTTGATCGTGATAGTTCCCGTGTTTAGAACATAACTGCCATCACCTTCGGTCACAATGCCATGCACCGTGGAATCAAACTGCGTAAGTGCAAGTGCGGTACCCCAGGCACGGCTGCCATTGCCCGAGGCATAGCCTGCGCCGTAACTGCCTGCACCGGGTGCGGCGTAAATCCCGATATCACCACTGTGTTCAATCCATGATTGCGCGCCACGGGTACGCAAAGCGTAGGTCGCTGACTGCAACTCGCTGCGAGCAAATCCATTGGCTCCCCCGGTGAAATCCGAATCCGCGTACGCCCTGACATTCGTCGATGTTTCGTCATACAGGTTAATGGAACCTTCCAGAAGAACCGAAGAATGGCCTTCGCCCAAATCAATACCGGCGGTTATCGCATCGAGTCGTGCATAGCCCGGGTCATCATCAAGACCGAGCCCGTAACCCACACGGCCATCGCCATCGATACCATTACCGTTGGCATCGCCGTTAACTGCTGCACTTGCCGTATTGCTGACTGTTATGCTTCCGCTGTTGCTAAACCAGTGCTCACCTTCACCGGCAGAAATACCATAAGCGTCGCTGGTCACGCGCGCTTCCACGAACACATCGGTATCACCGGACGAACCACCGTCGGCGTCCACGCCGCTATAAGCGCTGGGTGCCACGGCAACCTCGATCTCACCGTTATTGATCATGCGAAATTGTCCGTTACCACTCAATACGCCACGCGCGTCCAGGTTTAATGTGGTGTAAGCCTCTCCCCAACCATCACCGTCTATTGTGAACCCGCCGCCATTGGGATCGGCGAACGCCGTCGCTTTAACACCATCTTCGGCCGACGTTGTGACAGCAATGTGTCCTTCATTGAGAATCCTGTTGTCGCCCTCACCCAGCCTGATGCCATACATGGCAACGTCACCGTTGGCTTCCACCCTGCCGGATGCATCGCCGTTTCCGGTAAAGATATCAAAATCACCACCTTCCGCGCGCGCCCTTGCGAAGATACCTTCAGTGGAACCATCGTTGCCGTAGTCGCCACTGCCGGTTGACACCTGCACCTCAATGTCGCCGTAGTTCTCGATAAAGTTGTCACCATCGCCAAACGCGACCCCATCCGCATCTAGTCGTCCGTTACTGAGAGCAACCACGCCACCATCGCTGAAAAACACCCCGGCCGAAGAACTGTGTGTTGCCCACGACTGACCGGCGGCATTCGCTGTGATATTACCTTCATTGATCAAATCACCCGTGCCTGCATCACTGGCAATGCCGGCGACGCTGACCTCGGTGGCGACCGTTCCACTCGCCTCTGTGCCCCCGGCCAATTCCGCCGATGCTGACCCCTGAGTACGCGCCTCGGCGGATACGCTGGCGTTGGCATCACCATTGTTATAAACACTAATATTGCCCGAATCATTGGCAATAGCAGCGGCATGCGCTTCTGCGGTAACGAATTCCGACGTCGCGGCACTGCCAGCAAAACTGGCGGCAGTAGTATCCGCCAGCATGTTGGCGTAGGCATCAACATTAATGACTCCGCTATTTTCAACGGTATCGTCATCCGCGCCGGTATTAATACCGGACGCTGACGCGTTGGCAGTGACCTTGGCGCCAGCTTCGGCATTGCCAAATATATTTCTGCCGCCACCCGTGGCGGTCAGCCAGGATTGCGTGCCAATATTGATGCTACCGGCATTCCCAATCCAGTCCTCGCCGCTGCCACCCACGATACCAAAAGAATCCGTCAACGCGCCCAGCGTTGCCGCTGCCGATGCAGCACCGGCAAAGTTCCATGATGATGCATTAGCCGTGGATTGGGTTTTGGCGTTGACATCAATAGAGCCCGAGTCAGCGTTAAGAATGCGATCATTGTCAGTACCGCCGTCCAGACCAATACTGGTAGCGTTAGTTATGGTATCAGCGCCGGCACTGGCGTCACCGAATATGGTCACTGACATACTGTCGGCCCTGCTTTGCGAGTTGGTTTTAACAGCCACGACACTCTCGTTTATCAGTTTGTCGTGACCTTCTCCCCCCGAAATACCGGTGGCATTGGCGTCAGTAGTGGTATTGGCACTGGCACTGGAAGCACCTGCAATGGATAATGAAAAACTGTCTGCGTTGCCTTCTGCGCCCGCCATTATCGTTAAATCTGCAGCGTTAAAGAGCTGATCATCGCCAGTATCGCCGGATAGACCGGTCGCGGTGGCATTAGCAACAGTGTTAGCAGCAGCGTCGTTCGCCCCCAGCAGGGTTATCCCAACAGCATCCGCGTTACCCCTTGCCAGGGACGTCACCGTGATGGCTTTTTCACTTTGTATAACATCGTCACCCTCACCGGCCGTAATACCCAGCGCGTCGGCATTGGCAATGCTGGTGCCGTCCACGGTACCGTAACCGGCCAGGGTAAAGTTCAGCCCAAACGATTGCGCGCAGGCGCCATCACTACCTTGACTGCAATTGGCGCTGCCATCAGACGTCAACGGGTTGCCCGCGGAGATGCTCATCATGGCGTCGTTTAATATCACATCGTTACCGGCACCGCTGTCGATGCCTTTGGCACTGGCATTGGCGGTATTGGTGGTATTGGCCTGCTGCACGCCGACCAGTCCCACGGAGACGGAGTCGCCGCTGGCGTAACTGCGGGCGTCAACAGTCGTGGTCAGACCTTCGCCTTCCGAGATGTTTGCCACTTCGTCGTCACCGCTGCCTGTTTCGATGGCACTGGCAAACGCGTTGGCCGTGGTGCTGGTGTCGCCAACGGCGGCGCCACCCAGGGTAACAGCAACGGACAAACCTTCCGCGGTCGCGGTACTGTTGGCAGTAATTGCGCCTTCGTTGTAAACAAGCACCGGGCCCTGGTTGTAACGAATACCGGCGGCGTCTGCCGTTGAGGTATTGGTCGTCTCACCCAGGGCATACCCTAACAGGTTGCCGCTGATTGCCAGACCTTCGGAGTCCGCGCCAGCCGTGGAAGTAATAGCACCCAAGTTGGATAGCAGGTTTTTCGGCGGATCATCTTTATGATTGTTCTGTTTGTCCGGATCCGTATCGTGATGCAATACAGTTAACGGTTGGTCGTCACTTTCATTGACAGCGTCAACGGGCAAAACCTCCGCGGGATCATAGATGCCAACGGCGGTGGCCGTCGAAGTGGATTCAGCGTCAGCCAGTGTAACATCGCCGCCCACCGCGACAGTGATACCCACGGATGCCGCCGTGGACTCTGTCACGGCGGTTGATGCCACATCGATATCGCCTTCGTTGGCAATATCATCCAGTCCTTCACCACCAGTCATCCCGAGCACCGTGCTGGTCGCCTCGCTGCTGGCATCGGTAATGGCGGCGCCGCCACCCACGCCGACGGACGCCGTAATATTCAATGCAACACTGAGTGCATCGGCCGTGGCGGTACCGTCCAGGTCCAGCGTACCCAGATTATAGAGACTGTCATTGCCTTCCCCGCCGTCCAGGCCGCTCACCACTGTATTTGCGATACCGCTGGTGTTCGCCAGTGAAAACCCACCCGCGACACCGCTCGCGGAAAACTGCGCGGTGATTGAAATGCCGGTGGCGTGTGCATCACTGTCAACGTCACTGATAGTGACGGTATTGTTGTTAAGCAGGTAATCATTGCCGCTGCCACCATCCA
>JASFMT010000253.1:0-5821 GCA_050117455.1 Gammaproteobacteria bacterium
ACCTAATTGGAATTACACCTTGGGATTACACCCGCGCGACGAACCGTCGCAATGGCTATGTCATTTATTATTACCCGTCGGCGAAATTACCGTACCGCATCAGGCGTTCGTAACGTTGTTCGAGCAATTTATCCGACGGCGTATTATGAAAGGTTTCCAGGCTTTCAAGGAGGAACGCCTTGATGCTCTTCGCCGTAGCGTCCACGTCCCGATGCGCACCACCCAGTGGTTCCTGAACGATATGATCAATGAGGTTCAGTTCCTTTAACCGCGCCGAGGTAATCCCCATGGCGTCAGCGGCATCGGCAGCATTGTCGGCGCTTTTCCAGAGAATAGACGAACAACCTTCCGGTGAAATCACCGAATAGGTACTGTACTGCAGCATGGCAATACGGTCGCCAACACCAATGGCCAGCGCCCCACCGGAGCCGCCTTCACCAATCACGGTGCAGATAATAGGTGTTTTCAATTGCGACATAACCAACAGGTTACGGGCAATGGCTTCGCTCTGGCCCCGTTCTTCGGCGTCGATGCCAGGATAAGCACCAGGCGTATCGATAAAAGTAAAAACAGGCAGCTTAAACCGTTCCGCCATTTCCATTAAGCGCATCGCCTTGCGATAACCTTCCGGCCGTGGCATACCGAAGTTACGCCTTACCTTTTCATTGGTATCGCGGCCTTTTTGTTGACCAATTAACATGACAGGATGACCGTCCAGCCGGGCCATGCCACCCACGATGGCCGGATCATCGGCGAAGGTCCGGTCACCATGCAGTTCCTCAAAATCGGTAAATATCCGCCCGATATAGTCGAGCGTGTACGGCCGTTGCGGATGGCGGGCCAGTTGTGAAATTTGCCAGGAGGAGAGGCTGGAAAAGATGCTTTCGGTCAGCGCCCGGCTCTTTTCCTGCAACTTGGTAATTTCCTCGGAAATGTTAATCTCATTGTCATTACCCACGTAACGCAGCTCTTCAATCTTGGCTTCCAGTTCCGCGATGGGCTGTTCAAAATCCAGAAAGTTTAAATTCATAAAAGTTTTCTTCTGTTTGCGCCGGTCATCGTCCAGCGTAAATTGAATGATTCTATTGTTCTCGTTCGGCGGCCATTATGTAACTGATAGAGTTTCTAATACCCGTTCCGTGCCCGTTGTCCCGGGATTACTGGTACACAGCCGTTTCCGCGGGTGACACCGCTACCGTTCGCTGTTTGGGCCTGTATTCTACCTTAACATTGCTTTCACCCGCGAGTTCGCTTAACCGGTGGATCAGCTCATCGGTGGGATGCACGTTCCAGTTCTCGCCCAGGCGGATCTTGGCCCGCGCCTGCGCACCCAGATACTGCAAATACACGGGACAATGGCCCTGTTTGAAAGGCGTCAACACGCTGGCCAGCTCGTTGACGAAGCCGTTACCGGCCTGACGATGGTCCACGGTCACCAGCAACCGCGAAGCGAACGATTCGCGGGCACGGCTGATATCATAGATTTTCTGCGCGCTCATTTTAACCCCGCCGGTGTAGTCATCCACGCTGACATCACCTTCCACTACCACCAGCCGGTCCTTGGCTAACATATCACGGTATTGCTGAAACGGTTCAGAAAACACCGCCAGCTCGACCCGGCCGCTGCGGTCATCCAGGGTAATAAACGCCATGCGATCACCGCGTTTGGTATTCATGGTACGCATTGCAACGATCAGACCAGCCACGGTCATGGTCTGGTTACTGGTGGGATTAAGGTCGCTGATTTTGGACGTGATAATGCCTGCCAGTTCCGATTCATAGCGTTCGATGGGATGACCCGTGAGGTACAGGCCCAGGGTTTCCTTTTCACCGTTTAATCGGGTCTCATCGTCCCAATCCACCGCAGCGACATATTCATACGTTTGCACGGCGGTATCGGCGTCACCACCGCCCAACGCGCCGAACATATCTTCCTGGCCACTGGTGTGATTACGCAGATGCTGATCGGCCATCTGAATCGCTGTGGTCAGTGATGCCATAAGCGTGGCCCGGTTCGGACCCAGCTCATCAAGGGCACCGGCACGAATCAACGCTTCCAGTGTCCGGCGATTGGCTTTTTTCAAATCGATACGCTGACAGAAATCAAACAGCGAATGAAACTTACCCTGGTCCCGGTAACTTTGCCGGATACTTTCAATGGCGCCTTCACCCACGCCCTTGATGGCCCCGAGACCGTAGAGCACCGTACGATCATCGGTAATCGTGAACCGGTATTCACACATATTAACGTTCGGCGAAACAACATTGAGCCCCATGGCTCGGCACTCTTCGATAAGCGATACCACTTTGTCGGTATTATCCATATCGGCGGACAATACCGCCGCCATAAAAGCCGCGGGATAATGGCACTTCAGCCACGCGGTCTGGTATGACACCAACGCATAAGCAGCCGAGTGCGACTTGTTAAAACCATAGCCCGCAAACTTTTCCATCAGGTCGAATATATAAGTGGCCGTTTGTTCCTTAACACCGCGCGCCACGGCCCCTTCGGTGAATATCTCCCGTTGCTTGGCCATTTCTTCCGGTTTCTTTTTACCCATGGCGCGGCGCAGTAAATCCGCACCACCGAGGGTGTAGCCCGCCAGCACCTGCGCGATTTGCATCACCTGCTCCTGGTACAGAATCACACCATAGGTGGGCTTCAGTATGGGAGCCACATCGGGATGGGGATACTCTACCTTGGCACGGCCGTGCTTACGATTTATAAAATCATCCACCATACCCGATTGCAAAGGACCGGGACGAAACAATGCCACCAACGCCACGATGTCTTCAAAGTCATCGGGCTGCAGGCGTTTTATGAGGTCTTTCATACCGCGCGATTCCAGCTGGAACACGGCGGTAGTCGCACATTCCTTTAACAGCTTAAAAGTCTGCTGATCATCAATGGGTATATCGTTGATATCCAGCGCTGCGTCACTGCGGTTGACGCGGCGATCGTTAATGGTTTGCACCGCCCAGTTAATGATAGTGAGCGTGCGCAAGCCCAGGAAGTCAAACTTCACCAGCCCCACCGCTTCAACGTCGTCCTTGTCAAACTGGGTTACCAGGCTGCCACCGCCCTGTTCACAATACAGCGGCGTAAAATCAGTCAGGTTGGAAGGTGCAATGACAACGCCCCCGGCGTGTTTACCGGCATTACGGGCAACCCCTTCCAATGACCGGGCCATGTCAATTAACGCCTGCACGTCTTCTTCCTCGTCGTAGCGCTGCTTTAACATCTCCTCCTGTTGCAACGCCTTGTCCAGGGTAATGCCCAGCTCAAAGGGAATCAGCTTGGCGATCTGGTCCACGAAACCATAAGGATGCCCTAGCACTCTTCCTACGTCGCGCACCACCGCCTTGGCCGCCATGGAACCGTAGGTAATAATCTGGGAGACCTTTTCCCGGCCATAGCGGTTAGCCACATAGTCGATAACCCGGTCGCGGCCTTCCATGCAAAAGTCCACGTCAAAGTCCGGCATGGATACCCGTTCGGGATTCAGAAATCGTTCGAACAGCAACTCGTATTTCAAAGGATCCAGGTCAGTGATGGATAACGCGTAGGCCACCAGTGAGCCTGCCCCGGAACCACGACCCGGCCCCACCGGCACGCCGTTGTTTTTCGCCCAGCGAATAAAGTCCGCAACAATTAAAAAATAACCGGGAAAGCCCATGTTAATGATTACGTCCAGTTCGTTTTCCAGACGTTCATCATAGGGCTTGCGCTGTTCGCTGAACGCCGAATCGTTTTTGTCGTACAATGATTCAAGGCGTTGCTCCAATCCTTCCCTGGCCAGTTGCCGGAAATAACTGTCCTCGGTCATGCCTTCAGGAATGGGGAAATCCGGCAGGTAGTTTTTTCCCAGCGTCAGTTCCACGTTGCAACGCCGGGCAATTTCCACACTGTTCTGCAGTGCCTCGGGGATATCCTGAAACAGTTCCGCCATTTCTTCCGGGGTACGCAGATATTGTTGCGGTGTAAAGTTTCGCGGACGACGGGTATCGTCCAGCGTTCTGCCTTCGTGAATACACACCCGCACTTCGTGAGCATCAAAATCGTCGCTCTTCAAAAAGTGCACGCTGTTGGTGGCAACCACCGGGGTGTGGGTGGTCTGCGCCAGTTGCACTGCCGCGTGGATATAGTCCTCTTCACCCGGGTTACCGGTGCGTTGCAATTGCAGGTAAAAACGCCGGGGAAACAATGTTTGCCAGTCCTCCAGCAACTGTTGCGCCGTCGACATATCGTGGTTCAGCAGGGCTTGTCCGACGTCACCGTTCACAGCGCCGGATAAGGCGATCAAGCCGTCGGTGGCCCCATGCAGCCATGCTTTTTCCAGAATCGGCATACCGTGGTGTTGCCCGTCGGTATAACCCCGCGACACCAACCGGGTTAAATTCCGGTAACCCTCGTCATCCTGGCACAACAACACCAGGTGATGCGGCTGGGCCGCCTGTTGTTCATTGTTAATCCACAGATCCACGCCGATGATAGGTTTAACGCCGGCGCTGATTGCCGCCCGATAAAATTTCACCATGGCGAACAAATTACACTGGTCGGTTACTGCAACCGCCGGCATGCGGGTTTCCCGAACAGCTTTTACCAGGGGTTTGACACGGACAATACCGTTAACCAGTGAATATTCGGTGTGGACGTGAAGGTGGACGAACTGGGGTTCCATTGAACAAACATTATCCCGTTTTGAAATGTGGCTAGCATTCTACACTATCTGCAGCCTGACGATGAGGGTCATCGGCGGGACCGGGGAATTTTGTTTTTATGTTGAAAATTCAGTTAGTTAAAACATATAAAAGCGATGCAGCAAGCAATTGGTTGCAAAGACGCCAATCGCGGTGAAATCCGCAAAAACACCGGCGGCGCTAAAAAATCTCTCAAGATCCAGCGACAAACTCGTCCTCGCCCGTCATCTCCCCCGTCAGCGCCTTCCTGACCGGCGCGTAGGACCGGCGATGAATGGGCACAACGCCCAGGCGCGCAATAGCGCTGATATGCTCGCGAGTGCCATAACCCTTGTGTGACGCAAAACCGTAACCGGGGTATTCTAAATCCAGCCGGCGCATTTCCTCGTCACGCGCCACCTTGGCGAGGATCGAGGCAGCACTGATAGCAGGCTCTGTTAAATCCCCTTTCACAATGGCTTCAGAGGGACAGGGAAATTCCGGACAGCGATTACCATCCACCAGGATATATTCGGGCTGATGCGGCAGCGCTGCCACCGCACGCTGCATGGCGACCATGGTGGCCTGCAGGATGTTGATGGTGTCTATCTCCTCCACTTCCGCACGGCCCAGCGACCAGGCAACGGCTCTCAGCTTGATCTCTCTGGCCAGCACTTCCCGTTGCTGGTGGGTTAACTTCTTCGAATCAGTGAGACCTTCGATAACAGCGCAGTCATCAAGGATAACCGCCGCGGTAACCACCGGTCCGGCCAATGGGCCCCGGCCCGCTTCGTCCACTCCCGCTATCAATTTATACTTATTTTTACAAACCCGTGACATGGTCAGGCTGCCTTTTTATGAAGTAATTGTAAAATATGTTGCGCCGCGGTCGCACTGGCATTTCTCCTCAGTTGTTGATGCGCGGCCTCAAAACGGTTAACCAATAATTGCGTCTTTTGTTCATCACGCAAATAATCCAGCAACTGCTGACCTACGGCGGCCGGGGTAATCTCATCCTGGATAAACTCCGGTACCAGTGGTTGTTCCAGCAGTTGGTTGGGTAACGAATAATGGGACAACTTCACCATCCGCCTGGCTATCCAGTAGGTGAGCGGCGCCATCCGATAAGCCACGACCATGG
>JASFMT010000254.1:0-5795 GCA_050117455.1 Gammaproteobacteria bacterium
CGCGGCCCAGGCGTTTTACACCTACCATTTGTCCCAACAGGTCGAACAGCTTGGCCAGGCTTCCCAAAGCGAAGTCGCTTCACAACGTTCCCCGGGTCAGCCAGCGACGCCGTTACCACCATCACCACCATCACCTCAGCAAGGACCTTCTACCGGGATACCGCAATTGCCGAACATGGATCCGTTCGATAATGACTGGAACCCCTTTGAGGAGATGCAAAGAATGCAAAATGAAATGAATAAAATATTTGGTGATATGCGTTCCCAGTTGCAGATCAATCCCAATTTTGGCGACTTGAACCGGGACTTTACCTTTGCACCCAGCGTCGACATGCAGGAAGAAGATGACCGTTTTGTGGTTACCGTGGATATACCCGGAGCAGATGAGTCAAACATTAACGTCAAACTGGAAGGTAACCAGTTGCATATCACGGCATCGACGCGCAAGACCAATGAACCGCAGGATAATCAAAACAACGGTAGCGTACTGCGCAGCGAACGGTTTTTTGGTGAATTCAAGCGGACATTGACGCTACCCGCGCCAGTAGTACCCGAAAAGATGCAGACGGACTACAAAGACGGTGTATTAACGATTGTAGTTCCGAAAAAATAGACATCCCTGTCCGAACGAGAGTAACGTCAATCGTGCCGATCGTGTTAGTGAAACAGATTTCCTGAAAGATGATTGGCCGCCGGTGTCGATGGCGGTTCCGCGACTACGGTGGTATTGGTATTTTGCGGCGCTACAGGTGTCGCCAACTGACTGTGCCGCGCCTGCCAAAGTTGATTCACGCCCGCGACAACCGAGGCGTAATTCCTGTCCAGATAATAGTGAGCTGCCGTCTCGTTGATTTTCTCTGGAATACGGATACGGCTGCGGCCGATATTATTCATCCGGGCACGCAACCCCGGCACCGGATTGATACGGGGGGATTCATGACAGTAGAGGGTGTCCAGCCAGCGTTTGGAGGTTTTGCTGGTAAGCCCGACTTTTAAAATATCTTCCAGCTTCGTATAGGGTTGAATGCCGTATCGGGTTTTATCCACCAGCATTTTCGCAACCTTGGGCCAGTATTGCTGGTCAAGATAGATCTTGGTGACGATCACTGTTTCGATGGTTTGAAGCAGGTCCTCATCATTAACGAGTTCCAGGGTATCCTTGTCCGCTTCCAGTTCACAGCGATAGGCTACCGGTGTGGAAATGCGGCGGTAAAACGGCGCATAAAACTGAAAGAACAACAAAAGTAGAAAATTGTTAAAAGTAACGTTCGCCGACAACGCCTGCAAATACAACGCCCAGGTGGTGCGCAACTGGTAAAGCCATTTGGCAAACCAGTGACGTTGTTTACTGTATTGCAGTAATTTTCTTGTCACGGCACACTCGAAATACTCCGGAGACAGGCATTGCATTAGCGGTAACCCGATAACCAGCGTGTTGGTGGACCAGACGGGCAAGGCGCACACCGGTGTTTTTACCACATCCAGTGATAATTTCTCCGTAACGATAATATGGTCGATGCGCGGAATATTAGTCTGGATACTGATTTTATCCAGCAGCCGATGGAGCTTGTCCGTGGTATGAGCGTTAATGGTAATACCGTCAATTCGACGGAACCTTACTTTGATCATATAAACAGTGACACTGCCCGCCAATGCCGTAATACCCGCCCAGAACACCAGATACATTGCGGCCGCTCCCGGTGCATGGCTTTGAAAAGGCGTCGCGGCGATTTGCCAGGCACCGACAACCAATAAAACCGGAAACATTAACAGGTAGGCAAAACCCAGTAATGCGAATAACAAAACGATAAAGTCGTATCCCAGTGGAAAAATTTGCGCCTTTTTAAAGATTTTTTGCCATACAATATCCGGCGTTAACGCCTTGAATTTTTCTAGATTCATCACACATGTCCCTTTGCATTTGGAGGATAAATATTATTGTTGGGCTAATTAAAATGGATCGGGAAAATGTGCGCTGTGAATGCAATCACAGAAAATCAACCACTCCCGGGTGGGTATAGAAAACAGTGAACCAGTTTTAGGTTTTGCTGTGGCGTTGTGGACGGAAATAGCGGGTATTGTCGTAAAAGGACTCATTGTCGTTATTTGCCCAGCCCGGCAGGCCGAGCAGGGGAAACGGATGCAGGTCCTGGGGTGAACGGGGTCTATCAGACTTTGTAAAAATATCGGCCAGCAGGGTATCGGCCTCGTTGACGATCGTAAAGTCAGCCTGGGTCAGCAGGTCTTGTTCAACGTGTATCAATATGCTGTTCACCGTCAATCCAATGTAGGGCTGCAACAGTTTTTCATAAACGGCATGTCCGAACACGATACACCTCAGGTGTTGCTGCAGGCGTTGACGGTGCTGCCAAAATAGCGGTTTCCATTGGAACGTTTTGATCATGGTTAACAGGTCCGCATCCGATGCCAGGATCACGGCGCCGCATTCGTCAAACTGGGTCAGCATGTTCTCCCGCGTCGAGCGTTGGGTTTGATCCGGTGTCTGTTCAAGGCGCCACTTGCTGGCCTCAAAATGCAGTTTGTTAAGCGTTATTTTTGTATCGGGAAATATACGCCACACCATGACCTGAAAGAAATCATGCCAGTTGTGCAGGCGGGTCTGGATTTCGCCGCGCAGGTAAATGCGGGGTTCGTAGCCTTGCTCAAAGCCCTGTGGTTTCTCGCCCTGGGGTACAAATTTCAAGGGTTGCCGGTTGGCGGAGTAGATGGTCCCTGAACCTTCATCGAGAAAAGCCTGGTAGCCGGACAATGCGGGCCACTGCGCGTGGGACAGGACAAAATCGCGGGCAAACGGCCGCAGGGGCCAAAAAGCCGGATGTAGCTCGATGAACCCGGGATTCCATAGGTCGCAGTTGGGTTTTGCCATGCAGCAGGGTATCAATAAAACCTGTTTTTCGTCATTTTATCACTATATATGTTGTTCACGACGGATATCGGTAAGCGTAAACAACAATGGTGTCACACGGCCCAAATTTGCTAAAAATTAAACAAATTGCTCCGTGATTTGCAAAAAATCTCGACGTTTCATTCCTTTTCAATGAGTTAAGCCCACGTTTTTAGGTCGTATCGTAGGTTTTTGCATCAAATTAGCTATACTTGTCGTAAAATTAACGGCGGTAAGTAGTTAATAATATTATCGATTTCAAGGTAATCGGGATAGCATGCCAAAAACCACCAAAAAACTGGATATCGACTCGTTTAACTTTCAACCGGGCCGGGTGTTGGCCAACAAGTATGAAGTGGTCAGTAAACTGGGTGAAGGTTGGGAAGGGGAGGTGTATCTGGTGCGCGAGATGTTGACCAATATCGAACGCGCCGCCAAGTTCTTTTTTCCGCAACGCAACCCGAACAACAAAGCGTTCAAGTTCTATGCGCAAAAACTCCATAAGCTGCGGCACTGTCCCATCCTTATCCAGTATTTTACCCAGGATACGATCACCTATCGGGGGGTGCCCATTACGTTTCTGGTGTCAGATTATATCGAAGGGGAACTGCTCAGTGCTTTTCTCGACCGGCAGAAAGGTAAACGCCTGTCGGCGTTTCAGGCTCTGCATTTGTTGCATGCGTTGGCCAAGGGCATTGAGACCATTCACCACATGCGCGAGTATCATGGTGATCTGCATACCGACAACATTATTATCAGCCGCTTTGGATTGAGTTATGAGTTAAAACTCATCGATATGTATTACTGGGGGGCGGCACGCTATGAAAACATTCGCCACGACGTTACCAGCCTGATCCGGGTATTTTATGATGCCCTGGGTGGCCAGAAACACTACGCTAAACAACCTCCGGAAATCAAAGCCATCGTTTGTGGTCTTAAAGGTTCATTGATCCTCAAAAAATTCAAGACCGCCGGCCAGCTTCGCGAATACATCGAGACAATGCAGTGGGAATAAACGGCAATAATAAACCAACTGCCTCAACCAGGCAGGCAGCCACGGGAAGACTTTATAGCAATGCTGAAATGCAGCAGGGCGGTGAGCTGTACGCCATCAGCACCGGGCAGGTAGGTGTTTATGTAAACCGCTCGCCGGAAAAAGAAACCGCCAATGAAGATTCTGCCGGCGTGTTTAATATGGATGCCAATGCCTGTGCGCTGGTGGTTGCCGATGGTATGGGCGGTATGCCCTGCGGTGATCAGGCTTCCCGCATCGTGGTGGAATCGTTGCAGGGCGCGTTAAGCGCGGCAAAGGCTTCGGATTTTGGTTATCGGGACTTTATGCTTAACGGCATTGAACAGGCCAATGAGAAAATCAATGAACTGGGTGTGGGTGCCGGTTCTACCATGGCCGCCGTGGAGATCAACAACCACGTGTTACGGCCATATCATGTCGGCGATTCCATGATCCTGGTGGTGGGGCAACGGGGCAAAATCAAGTTGCAGACGATTTCCCATTCGCCCGTGGGTTATGCGGTGGAATCCGGCCTGCTCAATGAACAGGAAGCGCTGCACCATGATGACCGCCACGTGGTGTCAAACTATGTGGGTAATCCGGAAATGCGCATCGAAATTGGACCCACCCTGGAATTGTCACGCTACGATACCGTGATCCTGGCCACCGACGGACTGTTTGATAACCTGACCTTGTCGGAAATTGCGCAGATGATTCGGAAAGACCCCTTAGAGAAAGTCAGTCAGCGGCTCATTGATTTGTGCGGCGAAAGAATGCGGCACGAGGATACCCAGTTTCCGTCCAAACCCGATGATGTGTCGTTTATTGTGTTCCGGCGCAATAAGTAAATGGCGTTGGAGTCGAGATCCGGCGAACTTTGTTATCGCCTGCGGCAATATCACAGGCGATAATTCGCACACAAAAACATCAAAGCTGGATGGGCATGTAGAACGATAACAAAGGATCAGTAGTACCCCATATGACGGGATATTTTATTGACTTTCTTCTGGAAGAACTGCGTGCGCGTACGCGGATTGTGCCTGGTAGGGGCGGGCAGGGTCGCTGCCAGTTCAATGGATTGCGCCACGGAAAGAAACCGCGCCGGTTTACCGTAATAAAACCGTGACGCGGCATCGACGCCATAAACACCGGTACCGAACTCGGCAATATTAAGATAAATCTCCAAAATCCTTTTCTTACCCACGTTGTGTTCCATCATGTACGTCAGAATCACTTCGTGCAGCTTGCGTAGCGGATTGCGCGACGGTGTCAGGAACAGGTTTTTAATAGTTTGTTGCGAAATAGTGCTGGCGCCATAAACGATACGCCCTTTAGATAAGTTGTATTCGATGGCTTTTTCGATGGCCTGCTGGTCGAGTCCCTTGTGCTGATAAAAGCGCGCATCCTCGGCGACGACAACCGCGCGGGATACGTGTTTAGGCAATGTTTTCAGGCTCACCGGATTCCACCGCAGCGGTGGTTTCGACGGGTCAATGGTGTGCAGGTATTCATATTTTTTGATGGCACGGGATTTGGGAACCGGGCCCTGGGAAAATTCATCCCAGTCCGGCATCAATCCCCAAATAAAGCCGATTTCCACAAACAACAACGCCAGCAACACCCGCCATCCCCAGCGGCCGGCGGTTTTCAGCCGTTTCAATGTAATTAGCTTGCTGGATTTTTTTTCCTTGTTTTTATTAAACCAGAGCATGCTTTGTTAACCAGCCAATTGTGCTTAATGTGTGTAGTACTGTCATCGGGAAATACAGCAGATGAAAGCGAATGATGTATTTTGTCGACCAGATGATCTATCGACAGCAGCTAAAAACATTTTAGTTCAAACATTATACTAAATCATGAAAAGAAAACCGATATCGC
>JASFMT010000255.1:0-5794 GCA_050117455.1 Gammaproteobacteria bacterium
GCTTTCTTTCCAGCATCGACGCACAGGAGCTAGTGATTGGCAGTGCATTGGCGCGCAATCTTAACTTAACAGTCGGCGACGAAGTCACTGTGCTTGGCAGTGGCAAAGACGGTTCGGTGGCCGCGGCTATTTTGCCGGTTGTGGGGATTTTTGAAAGTGGTTCCAACGAGTTTGATCGCTATTTTGCAGAGATACCGCTGCACACCTTTCAAAATGTGTTCAGCATGGGGAACTCGGCCCACACTATTGCCGTCGTTGGCAAATCCCTGGAACAGCAAGCGCAATTACTCTCCGCGCTCAATAGCGCAATCCGCGGCCGCGATGATATTGTAGTGCTCGGCTGGGATGAACTACTGCCTGGAATGAAAGAAGCTATCCAGGTGGATAAAACGTTTGGATTTATTTTTTACGGCATACTGATTGCCATCGTGGTGTTCAGTATATTGAACACATTTCTCATGTCGGTGCTGGAGCGTACCCGCGAATTCGGGCTCATGCTGGCGCTGGGTGCGCGCCCAACACGTATTGCAGCATTAATGGTACTGGAATCGGCCATGTTGACGCTACTCGGCCTGGTGATCGGCATGATCATTGGCACCGCCCTGGTGTATTGGGCGCATGTGGTGGGTATTCATTATCCCGGCGTGGAGGATCTTGCCGAGCAGTTCAATTTGCCAAACCTTTCCCGCATTTACCCTGAGATGAAAGCATTTAATTTTCTGTTAGGACCGGTCAGCATCTTCATCTGCACAAATATCGCGGCGTGGATCCCCATATTGCGCGTTCGTAAACTGGAACCTGTGGAGGCCATGCGAACCATATGATAGGCCGCAACCTGCCGTTATTAGCAACACTGGGCTGGCGCAATCTATGGCGTCACACCAAACGCACACTGGTTATTCTGTTTGCGATCACGCTGGGCGTGTGGTTCATGATCATCAGCGCCGGAATGATGATTGGCATCATAGAGCAGCAATTACAGGATACCATCATGAACCTCACCGGTCATGCGCAAATTCATCACCCCGGGTTCCGTGATGATCCCGCCATCGAGCATTCCATGCCACCTCCGTCTGAAGCGTTGTTAACTGTATTGAATAGTAAAGACGTCGAGCAATGGAGTATGCGGGTACGATTGCCCGCGATCATCATGAGTGAGCGTGAGTCGCGCGGTATCACATTGGTGGGAATCGACCCGGCGCGCGAAAAGGGTCTGTCGTTTATCGGCAAACCTGTCGTGGAAGGCCGCGCGCTAGAATCAACAAATGATGTCGGCGTTATTATAGGCCGCCGCATGGCCGAAAAGCTGGAGACCGAGGTTGGTAAACGTATCGTTATTATGTCCCAGGATAAAAACAATGAAGTTGCCGATCGTGGCTTCCGGATTGTCGGGTTATTCAAGGCTGAACTGGAAGCCACCGAGACCGCCTATGTTTTCACCGGACTGAGGACAACGCAAAAGCTGCTGGGTATGGGTAATGATATTTCCGAGATATCGTTAATGACAGACTCACGCGAAGGACTGGATCCGCTGGTAAAACGTTTGCGTGACGCCGCACCGGAGCTTGAATCGATGTCCTGGCAGGAGCTGGAACCACTGACCGTGACCGCCATGAAGCTCTATGAAAACTTCATGATTATCTGGTATCTGATTATTTTTGTTGCCATGGCGTTCGGCCTGACCAACACCATGTTAATGGCGGTATTTGAACGCACCCGTGAACTTGGCCTGTTCCAGGCGCTGGGTATGCGGCCGCGTTTCATCGTGGGCCAGGTGATGATCGAATCCTTTATATTGCTGGCGATAGGTATTGTCGTCGGAAACCTGACCGGCGTATTTACGACGAATGTTATTTTTGCCGACGGCATTGATCTGTCGGCGTTTTCCCGCGGCATGGAACAGTTTACCATGGCCAGCACCATGTATTTTACACTGAGGGCTAAAGATATCGTGACCATTAACTTGTTGGTGATCGTGCTCGGTCTCTTAGCCAGCCTTTACCCCGCCATTAAAGCGGCGCGTTTTGTACCTGTTGAAGCCATAGCAAGGACCTGAACATGTCAACGGTAATATTAAAAAAAGTTTGCAAAGTCTTTGGCGAGGGCGAGCTTGCCGTCCACGCATTGCGCGACGTGGATCTTGAGATCAAGGCCGGTGGTTTTGTTTGCCTTTCGGGTCCTTCCGGTTCGGGTAAGACCACGCTGCTAAACATGGTGGGCGGACTGGACCGGCCCAGCAGCGGCGAAATCACCGTTGCCGGTAAACGTATCGACCAGATGGACAAGGGCGAACTTGCCGAAATGCGGCTGAAGGATATTGGCTTTGTGTTTCAGGCTTATAATTTGATACCCGTCCTCACCGCGCGGGAAAACGTGGAATTTGTCATGCAACTGCAGGGCATCGATCCGCAAGAACGTCACAGGAAATCCGGCCAGATTCTCGAGGAAGTCGGGCTCACCGGCCTTGAAGACCGCCGGCCGGCGGAGCTTTCCGGTGGCCAACAGCAACGTGTTGCGGTTGCGCGCGCCCTGGTATCCGAGCCCGCGTTAATTCTGGCCGATGAGCCCACCGCCAATCTTGATTCCAAAACGGCGGAAAATCTAATGGACCTGTTGCGCCATCTCAACGATGACCACAAGGTTACCTTTCTGGTCTCCACCCACGACAAACTGGTGATGAGCCATGCGCGCCGTCTCCTGGTATTGCGCGATGGTCAGATCACCGATGATATTCAACAGCGCTAGCCCGGCGATCAGGACCGGTTACGTGCTGGCAGGACTTCTCGCCTGTCAATTCATGACTTCGAGTTTAGTCCTAGCCGATGAATGGCAGACAATCGGTCATTTGAAATATTTTTTCTCTGCAACCGATTATCCATCGGACAATATTTTTGCCCAGGCCGGCGAAGACTCACCGACTGATCAAACGTTAAATCTTCGCCTGACGGCTGAAAGACAGTGGCCTTCAAAGTGGGACATTGTTATCCACTATGAGGCAGGTGCGTTTTTCAGCGATACTGTCGCTGCAATGCGATCTATTGGAGTAACACCGGCTTTTGCAGGATACAGCCTGCCCAACGACGACGCGCGTTTGTTTGATCTAACATCGGTCGCGAAAAATGAAGGGAAGGAAGTAATCTATCATCGCCTGGACCGGGCTTCCGTAGGATATACCGAAAGAAACTATGTGGTACGTTTTGGGCGGCAGGCGGTCAGCTGGGGCAACGGGTTGGTATTTCAACCCATGGACATCTTCAACCCATTCTCACCAACCGCCATTGATAAGGAATATAAAACCGGCGATGACATGCTATACCTGCAATACCTGCTGGAAAGCGGTGACGATGCTCAAGCAGTACTAATACCGAGACGGGATATCAATACCAATGACCTGGAGCAAAAGGAATCTTCACTGGCAATAAAATACCACGCTATTCGCGGCACCACGGATATGGATTTTCTTGTCGCCCGGCATTTTTCTGATAACCTCGCCGGTTTCGGGTTTGCGACTGACTGGGAGGGCGCCGTGGTGCGTGGTGATGTCGTCAATGTATGGAACCCCGGCGGGCCCACCTGGTCCGGCGTTGTAAGTGTCAATTACTCCTGGGTCTGGCACGGATACAATGTAACGGGCCTTCTGGAGTTTTATCGCAATGGCTATGGTATTGATAATGAAGACTACAACCCCGCTGCACTTGCGGCCAATCCAGAACTGCTGAGTCGTATGTTTCGCGGCGAACTATTCACCCTGGGACAGGATTACCTAACCGGTGGACTGACTGTGGAATTAACACCGCGCTGGTTGTTTAATCCTTTACTGATCAACAACGTCAACGACGGAAGCTGGTTGACGCAATGGCTTGCCACCTTCGACTGGAAACAAAACCTGACCCTGTTGATTGGCGCCAATATACCATTTGGCGGCAATAACACAGAATTTGGCGGTATACCCACGGATATACCCAATGTCTATACGGGTGAGGGAAACTCGATCTATCTGCAGCTTGCCTATTATTTTTAGTGGTCGATTGTTCTAAAGTTTTTATATCAAAATATTAAACACCCCTATTCCGCCCAGGACCGAGATTGACTGATTTGCTGCTTACCACTGAACACCTGCCCGGATTTCGCCAAACCTTTTTAGAAACGATTCATAAGCTGATTTGCCTGCGCGGCAGCCAGCCGAAAACGAGACTAACCGCCGATCAACTTTCGAGAATTGACGTTCCGACACTGATTTTATGGGGAAAAGATGATCCTTTTGGATCGCCAAAGATTGGAGAACGTATAGCCGCGACAATGCCCGTGGCAAAATTGCTTGTCGTCGACGGGGGCCATGCGCCATGGTTGACACAATCCAGGCAAATGGGCCCGATTGCAACGCAATTTCTACAGGAACATCTGTAATCGTCTCCCATAGCTGGGCGCAACGCTTCTACGAATCTCCTGAACGCTAATCCGTGAACACTTCTATCGCTTTTAAGATTTTCACGCAGGCGAATTAATTTTATAATGGATCAATGAGGAAACGAATCGCGGAACTTAAATCGGCCAGAATTGACTCGCTGGATATAAACAATGCCTTCGACCTGGCATTGTATCAGCTACCGGATGGTCACTATGAACTTCTGGTATTCATGAAGTTACAGTTTTTCTTCAAGGATAACGGTCCGCACAACTGGGAATCCCACGAGGAAGACCAGTTTATCGAACAGTGGCGACAAGCGGTACATGATGTTTGGGGTAACAAGACAATACATACCCTTCCCTCTGGCAGCAACATCACGTTGATTTTTGATTTCCATATCCAGAAAAACGGCTGGATGTACGATCACTGGGAAATCACGGTCACCAAAATCGCTGATGGCGAATTCCGTTTCAGTTTCGTGGAACCGGACTGGAACAATGTCCATCTTGACAGTGAAGACCTTTCCTACGTTGGCCGGCAACGGGGCGCGGTTCACGAGTTTGGCCATATGATAGGTTTATCCGATGAGTACAATAATAGCCGGCACATTGTCGATCTACACAGCATTATGCACAGCGGTGAAACCATTCGCGACCGGCACTATAGCCTGTTTGTGGACTGGGTCGAGCGCACCATCACTGAGCTGGAGGCACAATCAATAGAATAGCCAGCCGGGCATCGATATCTAAGAAAATGGTTTGGTCTTATTTAGTCAATATAAAAATATCGATTCGATTGCGCTATCCAAAACCTATTTTTTCAAAGCGGGGATTACTTGTTACCGCCTCCATCGAGGCTACCTGATCCATTGAAATCTGTTTATTGCCTGATTGAGTTTCAAGGACGATACATGCAGGCTATTTCAACGTAATCATGATTTGCACAAGAAATCAAAAGGGAAAGCTCCTTTGAAAGAATCATCTCGGACTACAAAAACGCGGGGGTTTTTCAGCTATGATTGTCAGGTAAAAAACAAGTAAGATCTCCGTCCCTTTAATGCAACCCGTTTATTGTCCCCTGTCAGCGCAACAACTTCCGCCTACGGCATCCAACGTTGTATTGACCGCTTTTAAGACACCGCTAGTTTGTTTTGAAGTTGTGAAGCGTAAAATAAAAGGTAGCGCCGTTTTGCGCCTCACTTTCGGCCCAGATTTTTCCGCCGTGGCGCTGAACGATACGTTGTACAGTGGCCAAACCTATACCCGTTCCTTCAAACTCCTGTGGCGAGTGCAACCGGTTGAATGGTTTAAACAATTGCTTCTGATATTGCATATCAAACCCGACACCATTATCGCTAACAAAAAACACTTCTTTACCGTTAAGCTT
>JASFMT010000256.1:0-5790 GCA_050117455.1 Gammaproteobacteria bacterium
GTGGCACTCACTTTAATGATGATGCCATTGCCTGAATGGGCCGAACCGGCGCGACCACAATGGTTGTTAATGGCGGTTATTTACTGGTGTATCGCCCTGCCCAACCGCGTCGGGGTCATTGTTGCCTGGATAATGGGGCTGGTGCTGGATGTTGCCACCGGTGCGTTACTGGGACAAAACGCATTGGGCTTTGCCATTGTCGGCTTTCTTGCCATCAAGCTGCATCTTCGTATCCGGTTATTTCCGCTGTGGCAGCAGGCATTAAGCGTTTTGATTCTGATCGCGCTGTATCAAATCGTTTCGTTATGGGTCACCGGCTTTACCGGGCAGTCAGCACAGAGCTGGACCTATTGGTTTGCATCCTTAACCAGTATGCTGTTGTGGCCTTTCGTCTTTACACTGCTACGCGGTGTCCGGCGTTTTTACCGGGTCCGTTAATCTTTCGACAAACATTTCTCGATTGCTCGTATAAAGTAGGTTATGCAATCTGGCATTACATTAAAAGATCACTTCCGTGAAACGCGCATGTTCAACATTCGCGTGGCGGTGGCGTTGATTTTTTCTTTACTGCTGACGATGTTGATCATCAGCCGCCTGATCTACCTGCAGGTGATCGATCACGACCTTTACACGACGCTATCGGAAGAAAACCGTTTTTTTATCAGCGCCATCCCGCCCACCCGGGGACTAATCTACGACCGTAACAATGTATTGCTGGCACAAAACCTTCCCGCCTATAACCTGGAACTGACGCCGGAACGCATTAAAAACATGGATGCGACTATTGCATCACTGGCGGAAATTATCGACATCACCGACGCCGACATCGCGCGATTCAAGGAACAGCTTGGCCCCTATAATCGCTTCAAACCCATCCCATTGCGTACCGGGTTAACCGACGAAGAAGTGGCACGGATTGCGGTGAACCGTTACCGGTTTCCCGGTGTTGATATCGCCGCGCGTTTAATACGCCATTATCCCGAACAAGGGTTGTTTGCGCACGCCATTGGGTACGTGGGCCGTATTAATGAAAAAGAAATGGAACGCATCGATAAGGCCGAGTATGAAGGCACCAACTATATCGGCAAAACCGGCATTGAACATTTCTACGAGAAGGTATTGCACGGCCGTCCCGGTGTACAACAAATTGAAACCAATGCCCAGGGGCGTGCCTTGCGGTCCTTCGAACAGGTCCCCCAGGAACCGGGTATCAATTTGCATCTGACCATCGATGCGGAAATGCAAAAAATCGCCCAGCAAGCACTGGGGGAAGAAAGTGGTTCGGTAATTGCGCTGGATCCCAATACCGGGGATATCCTGACTTTTGTCAGCACACCCGTCTTTGATCCCAATTTATTTGTGGCCGGTATCGACTATAAGACCTATAACGCATTACGCGATGACAAAAAAAAGCCGCTGTTCAACCGCGCCCTGCGCGGTCAATACCCCCCCGGCTCCACCATCAAACCTTTTGTTGGCCTGGCGGGACTGGCCACCGGAACGATGGAAGCAGAGGACAAAACCTTTTGTCGCGGCTGGTACAGCCTGCCCGGTGACCGGCACCGCTACCGCGACTGGAAAAAAACCGGCCATGGGAAAATGAACGTCCACGACGCCATCGTCCAGTCCTGTGACGTGTATTTTTACGACCTGGCACACCAGATGGGCATCGATCGTATGTCCAATTTTCTCAAGAGGTTTAGTTTTGACTCTCCCACCGGTATCGATATAACCGGTGAAACCGGCGGCCTGATGCCCACCAGCAAGTGGAAAAAACGCGTGCGCAAGACCCCCTGGTATGCCGGTGAAACTTTGATTGCCGGCATCGGTCAAGGTTATGTATTGGCCACTCCCCTGCAACTGGCAACGGCGGTGGCCACGCTGTCGAAAAAGGGCATGCGTATGCGTCCCCGCGTCGTCAGGGCACTGGAAAATCCCAACACCAATGAGATACAACAGCTTCCCCCCATCGAGGACGAACCTGTTACACTCGAAAACGAACAAGTATGGCAACAAGTCATCGACGCCATGAAAGACGTCGCCCATCACTGGCACGGAACAGCGTATCGAATTGGTAAGGACGCCAAATACAAGCTGGCCGGCAAAACCGGTACCGCCCAGGTGTTTTCAGTGGCACAGGACGAGGAATACAAGGAAGATGAACTCCCCAGGGAACTGAAAGACCATGCCCTGTTTATCGCATTTGCACCGGTGGATAACCCACAAATTGCCGTCTCTGTTATCGTCGAGCACGGCGGTCACGGCGGCTCGACCGCAGCTCCTATCGCTAAAAAAGTCATGGATTACTATCTGCTGCCGAAACTGGAAGAACTGGAAGCAATACGCAAAGCCAGGGCCGAAGCAGCCGCGAAAGCTGCCGAAGCCGCTGAATCAGCGGAAAGTAAAAAACCACCACAACCAACCACGGAAGACAACGCTACATGAGTTTACTGGACGCCAATTTCAGCGACTTTGGGGAACGACGGCAAGGGCTGGCGGAATCTCTGCATGTGGACCTGCCACTGTTAATGGGACTTATTGCGCTGGCCGCCACCAGCTTGTTTATTCTTTATAGTGCCAGCGGTCAGGATATGACCATGATCTGGAAACAGGTGCTTCGCTTTGTCATCGCCTTCGCCATTATGCTGGTGCTGGCACAGATCAATACCAATACCCTTAACCGCTGGACCCCCTACATTTACGGGATCGGGGTAATTTTGCTGATTGCCGTGTTGATTATCGGCCAGGTGGGTAAAGGTGCCCAACGCTGGCTGGATTTTGGATTTTTCCAGTTTCAACCCTCGGAAATCATGAAACTGGCGGTACCGTTGATGGTGTCATGGTACTTATCGGAATATCCACTGCCACCGGACAACAAACGCCTGCTTATCGCGATGATGATCGTTGCCATCCCCTTTATCCTGATTGTCAAGCAACCTGATCTGGGAACTTCATTGCTGGTGGCCGGCGCCGGTTTTTTTGCACTTTTATTTGCCGGTTTATCTTTCAAAATTCTGATCGTGCTTGGCATGCTCGGGGCGGCCAGTGCGCCGCTAGCCTGGATGATGATGCATGATTATCAACGGCAACGGGTGTTAACATTTTTGAATCCGGAACAGGATCCTTTAGGTACCGGTTACCATATTATCCAGTCCAAAATCGCGATCGGTTCCGGGGGCGTTTACGGTAAGGGTTGGCTGAACGGCACACAATCGCAACTGGATTTTCTGCCGGAACGTTCAACGGATTTCATCTTTGCCGCCTACGCCGAGGAATTTGGCTTTATCGGCATTTTGGTCCTGTTGGCCATTTACCTGTTTATTCTGGTACGCGGTTTCCTGATCGCGGTACAGGCACAGGACACATTTACCCGCTTGCTGGCGGGCAGCCTGACAATGACCTTTTTCATCTACGTATTTGTCAACATCGGCATGGTCACCGGCCTGCTACCGGTCGTTGGTTTACCGTTGCCATTGGTTAGCTACGGCGGCACCTCGGTAGTGACCTTGATGGCAAGTTTCGGTATTCTCATGTCAATCCACACCCATCGCAAATTGTTGCACAGGTAATTTTTATGTTGAAAAAACCATCCACAACCCTCGCCTTTGTTATTCTTTGCTCCGCACTGATTTTCACAACAACTGTGAATGCGGATGTATCCGGCCGCAAGGATGTGAAAAATTTCATTGATGAGATGGCAAAGAAACACGACTTCGATCGGGACGAACTTGTCAAAGTCTTTAAAAAAGTCACAACAGACGATTCCATTATCGAAGCCATTACCCGACCCGCGGAAGCCAAACCCTGGTACGAATACCGCCCCATTTTTCTCACCGACACCCGAATCCGTGAAGGCGTAAAATTCTGGCGCAAGAACGCCATTCACCTGCAGCGCGCTTACGAAGAATACGGCGTTGCGCCGGAAATCATCGTGGCCATCATCGGCGTTGAAACACGTTACGGTCGATACAAAGGCCGTCACCCGGTTATGACGTCGTTAACCACGCTCGCCTTTGACTATCCGAAGCGCGGCAGTTTTTTTAAAAGCGAGCTGGAACAGTTCCTGTTGCTGGCACGGGAAGAAAAAGCCGACCCCATGGAGTTTATGGGGTCCTACGCCGGCGCCATGGGCAAACCGCAATTCATCGCCAGCAGTTACCGTAACTACGCGGTGGACTTTGACGGTGACGGCAAGCGGGACTTATTGAACAGCACTGTCGACACCATTGGCAGTGTTGCCAATTATTTCGCCCGCCATCGCTGGCACAAGGATGAACCCATTGCGCGACCGGCCACCGTTAAGGGCAGCTCCTACCAGGGTATTGTCAAAAAAGGTATCAAACCCCACATGACCCTGGGCAAACTGCAAAGCAAAGGTGTTGAGATCGACACTCTCCAGTCGGATGGTCTCAAAACGGCGTTAATTGAGCTGGAACTAAAAAACGGCAAGGAACATTGGGTAGGATTTCATAATTTTTATGTCATAACGCGCTATAATCATAGTGAATTGTACGCTATGGCAGCCTACCAGCTGGCCAGGGAAATAATCCGTTTCAGATTCGTCGGTCCCAGAAAATAACCCGGAACATTGAGTTTTCATCAGCCCATAACAAAACGACTGCCTACCACCAATGCCGGAGCTTGCGGTTTTGTAACAGCGGGCATTGTGCTGACACTGCTATCCGGTTGCGGCACTTTTAGCGGCCAGCAGGACAGCGCACCCGATGTAGCCATGGACTGGGACAGCATTGCGGACGCCGTTCCTCGCCGCGAACCGCTAAGTGAGCGTGGTAATCCGGAAAGTTACTCGGTGAACGGAAAGCGCTACTTCGTCAATTTTGATACAGCGGGTTTTAAACAACAGGGGATCGCGTCATGGTACGGCACCAAATTCCACGGACGCACCACGTCCAGCGGCGAACCCTACGATATGTATAAAATGACAGCCGCTCACAAAACGCTACCCTTACCCAGCTATGTCAAAGTCACGAATCTGCGCAACCAGAAACAGGTCATTGTCAAAGTCAACGACAGAGGCCCATTTGTTGGGGATCGCATCATTGACTTATCTTATGCCGCGGCTCAAAAACTGGATATTGCACACAAGGGCACAGCCCATGTTGAAATTGAAATTGCACCGGCGGATATCGTTGACCATACCGCATCAACAAATGACACTAGCAACGGACAAATTAATAGCGGCACTAACGAGCAAGCCAGCCGTTATTATGTTCAGCTAGGCGCATTTACCCAACGCAGCCATGCCGAGCAACTGCGCAACCGGCTTGACCAGGAGGCCATTTCCCCGGTCACCATAACCCCCAAAACAAACCGCGACAGTATTTTGTACCTGGTACGCGTCGGCCCTCTGCCGGGCAAGCAGCAATTGAAATCGCTGGAAGTTCGGCTGGCGGAACTGGGCTATAGCGAATCCTATATTATCCTTGAATAACAAAACCTCATCAGGTTATTAACTTAGCATTAGTGATATGAATAAAAACTGTAAAAACGTTACTTCCGTCTATTGGTTCATTGCGGCATTGTTGTTACTGATGTTATATGCCGCCAACGCGTCCGCGGTATTACAGCGTATTCCTGATCCACCGGATATCAAGGCGGTTGGTTATATCCTGGTGGATGCCAATAGCGGTCACGTGATCGCCAAAAACAAGGCCAACGAACGCATGGAACCGGCCAGCCTGACCAAGATGATGGTTTCCTACGTCGCCTCCAGGGCTCTCAAAGAAGGGAAGATCTCCCTCGATGATGAAGTTACCGTCAGCGAAAAAG
>JASFMT010000257.1:0-5789 GCA_050117455.1 Gammaproteobacteria bacterium
TGCTAAATATTAGTGTTCAACATTGAAGTTTTAGTGGTTTATTTCACTGCTGCATCACATTTCTAAAGCATAGTGGTTTTCTCCCGATAGATATTAACGGAATCTGTGATTTCTGACGTATTTTGCGAGCGCTAGTAGCAAGTAAACAAATGGACTAAGGCGCAAAAAGGTCGGATTAAATTTGAGTGATGGTCCCTGGAGTATCCGCTCATTGAGAAAAGGTGAACACTATGATGAAAGTTAAATCTATTATTCCCGCGTTAATAGTATTCTCAGCATTAAGCTGGATACCGTCCGTGGTATTGGCGGATTTGACAATGGGTATTTTTCCGCGGCGTCCGCCGGCTGTAACACAACAGGCGTTCCAGCCGTTGGCAGACTACTTAAGCCAGAAATTGGGTCAGAAGGTCAAGTTGGAGGTTCCCAAGGACTTCAGCGAGTTCTGGAACAATTTAAAGCAAAACAAATACGACCTGGTTCACCTTAATCAATATCACTATATAAGAAGTCATAAGGAAGAGGGATATAAGGTCATTGTCTCTAACAAGGAATTTGGCAGCGGACAGATTGCCGGAGCGCTTTCAGTGCGTAAGGACAGCGGCGTTAATAGCGTAGCCGATCTTCGAGGTAAAACCATTTTGTTCGGCGGTGGCAAAAAAGCGATGGGAAGTTACATAGCTCCCACTGCAATACTGAAAAAAGCAGGGCTGGAGGCAGGAAGGGACTATAAAGTTGCTTTTTCAAAGAATCCACCGAGTGCTGTTATTGGTGTTTACAACAAAGCCGCGGCAGCTTCAGGTTCAGGAAACGTCATTTTGAAAATAAAAGGTGTGACGAAAAGAATTGATTCCAGGCAAATGAAAATCCTGGCGGAAAGCGAGCCTTTTACTCAGCTTTCCTGGGCGGTTAAAGGTGATATGTCAGATGATCTCGCCAGTAAGATTCAGGATGCCATGGTTACACTGGATCAATCCGCCGAAGGTAAAAAAGTGTTGAAGGCAGCAAGAGTGGATGATTTCATCCCGGTATCAGACTCGGATTACGACAAGGTCCGAGAGATCACCAAGTTTGCAATTGGCGAGGAATACTAACGTCTGCACGTTAACAACAGCAGGCGCGGGTAACGAATTTTTGCCGTTTGTCGGCGCTTCGCACGTCGTGCATCGGCAACAAATAAGCAGAGGAAAAACGGTTTATGTCATTTTCCATATTCAGAAACTTAAGACTTACGGGTAAATTTCTGCCGCCGATATTGATTGCCTGTACGATAGCGATGCTGGCCGGGGCCTATGTTATCACCAAGGTTGTTGAAGGTGCGACCCAGCATCAATCGCAGGTTGCGGAAAAAGCGTTGCTCGCAGAGCAGGAAAGTGCCCGGGAAGCGGCGGCCCGGGCACTTAATGCGAAGGCGGATATCATTGGCCATTTTATGGCGCGAACGGCGCCTGACCTGATCGTGTCCTATGATTTCAGTTCGTTAAAAGCATACCAGTCCGATGCAACCACCGATAAGGACATCCGGTACGCGGCATACCTGAAACCCGATGGCGAGCCGCTGACGGAATTCAAGATGCCAGTTGATACGTCCAGTATTGTCGAGAAAAAGTACCCGGTATTGCTGGGCGATGAACTCATGGGGCATGTTTTGCTGGGAGTATCCCAGGCGGCCGTGCAACGGGGTATTACCGAAAGTAATGCCCGCATTGGCGATGCGATTGACGAAGTTTCTCAAAGCGGTGACAAAACCTTATCCAGTTTTACCGTCGTTACCGCGTTTCAGGTGATTGCGGTCCTGTTGGTGGTGAGCGCGATCATATTTTTTATGTTTCGCTCTGCGGTGATTAATCCCACCAAAGAGACCATTGATTTAATCAAACAATTATCCCGCGGCAATGGTGATTTAACGGTGCACCTGCCGATCCAGAATAATGATGAAATATCGATGTTACGGCAGGCCGTGAATGAATTCATCGAGCAATTGCGCTCCATGATTACCACGGTAACCAGTGAAGTGGAAACCCTGTCCCGGGAAGCGGCCGACGTGCGCCATCATGGCGAAATCCTGTCGGGAACCGCCGACTCACTGCAACTTCAATCCACCCAGGCCGCCACCGCCATGAATGAAATGGTGGCCAATGTCCAGGAAGTGGCACGAAATACAACGGTTGCTGCCGGCGCTGCAAATGATGCAGACGGACATGCAAAAGACGGTAAAAATGTTGTCATGCAGACCACGGATTCAATCAATCAGTTGGCGGAGCAGGTTGAGTTCACGGCCGAAGCCATCCAGGCGCTTGCCAAAGACAGTTCCAGCATCGGCCAGGTACTGGATGTTATTAAAGGGGTGGCCGAACAAACCAATTTGTTAGCGCTAAACGCGGCGATCGAAGCGGCCCGCGCGGGTGAACAGGGCAGGGGATTTGCGGTGGTGGCCGACGAGGTTCGTACATTGGCCTCGCGAACCCAGCATTCCACGCTGGAGATTCAGGAAATGATCGAACGGTTACAGACCGGTGCACAGAATGCGGTTAGCGCCATGGAAAGAGGCCAGGAACTTGCCAGCGAAGGGGTGCGCCAGGTATCTCAGGCCGACGATGCATTGGGGGTGATCAGCAAATCAGTGTCGTCGATTGACGATATGAACGCCCAGATTGCCACCGCCTCCGAAGAACAGGCCGCCGTGGCGGAAGAAATCAACCGAAACATTGACAGCATCAAACAATCCAGCGAGCAGGCAGCCGACAGCGCCAAAGTCTCCGATCAATCCAGTAAAACCCTGGCGAATGTGGCCATGCGTCTGGAACAACTGGTTGGGCAGTTTCGGGTTTGATGGGCTCAATGGAAGTAACCCTGCACGTTTAGAGCGCTTACTTTTCCCGTTGGCGTCTTAGTAAAACAAAAACCGCACCCGTTCCCCCCTGCTGCGTCGGCGCACTGTGAAACGCGATGACGTTGTCCGAATCGCGCAACCATTGGTTAACGTGGGTTTTAATAGCCGGCTTGTTATCAAATGAACCCTTGCCGCGGCCATGAACCACCAGAAGGCAGCGTTCCTGGTGGGCGTGTGCCATGTCCAGTGCATGTTGTAGTTTGGCGCCGGCCTGCTCGATAGTGGAGCCATGCAGGTCGATTTTGCGTTCCACCACGAACTGGCCTTTTTTTAATTTACTGATGACTTTTTGCTGAACTCCGCTGCGGGCGAAGGATAAAACGGCGTCAGCGGCCACCGGCGCCAGGTATTCCCGTTCCGTAAACGCCATCGGTTTTGGTGCCTGTTGATCCGACCTTTTTGTTTTGCGGGGCTTAGGGGCGCTGTCAGGGTCAATTTTATCCTGTGATAACGGTTTGACACCGCCCATCAATTGGCGGAACAGGTCGTCATCATTGTCGTCATCAGATGATTCAGAGTCGCTCATCGAATTGTATTAGCAAAAAGGTTGTTTAATAAAATATTCGGTAAAAATCTGTGAGTTGACAGCTATTTGACGTATAATCGGCGCCAGCAGATATAGCGTGACAGGCTGTTAGAAACCGCCAACCAAACCTTTATAAAAGCTTCTTTGATAAAAGCTATATGCACATCTTACTGAGCAATGATGACGGCTATCAAGCGCCGGGACTGAAATTTCTTGCCGATGCTCTGCAATCTCTATCCGATATCAAAATCAGCGTTGTTGCACCTGAACGTAACCGCAGCGGTGCCAGTAATTCACTGACGCTGGATTCGCCCATGCGCCCGCAATCCATGGATAATGGTTTTATCAGCGTGGATGGTACGCCGACGGATTGCGTCCACCTGGCCATCACCGGGTTGCTGGATGAGGAACCCGATATGGTCATTGCCGGCATTAATGCGGGGTCGAATATGGGCGATGACGTGATTTATTCGGGAACCGTTGCCGCGGCTATGGAAGGGCGTTTTCTGGGGCTGCCGGCCATGGCGGTTTCCCTGGCCGGTGAATCATTACAGTATTATGAAACCGCTGCAAAGGCTGCGGTTAACCTGTTTAAAAAACTACAGCAACATCCGTTGCCGGCGGATACTATACTTAACGTCAATGTGCCGGATGTACCGTGGAATCAGATTACCGGTTTTGAAGCAACGCGCCTGGGAAGGCGCCATAAGTCTGAACCGGTGGTGAAGTCGGAAGATCCACGCGGACGCCCCATTTACTGGGTAGGGCCAGTTGGGAAGGAAGAAGATGCCGGACCGGGTACGGATTTTTTTGCCATTAACAATAATGCGGTGTCGGTGACACCGATCCATGTGGATTTAACACAATATAAAGCGCTGGATGGTGTTGCCAACTGGCTGAAAGGCGAATAACGATAACAACTGCATCAGGGGAGTAGGATATCGAATGAATGTGCGTCACCGTGGTATTGGTATGACGTCGCAACGCACCCGCGAGCGACTGGTTAAGCGTCTTGAAGAGCAGGGTATTCACAATGTCATGGTACTGGATGCAATTCGTCAATTGCCGCGGCATATATTTGTCGATGAGGCACTGGCCAGCCGGGCTTACGAGGACACCGCGTTGCCTATCGGTTACAGCCAAACCATATCGCAACCGTATATCGTGGCGCGCATGACCGAAGCACTGGTAGAAACCGGTCCGCTGGACAAAGTACTGGAAGTGGGCACCGGCTCCGGTTATCAGGCAGCCGTGATGTCCTATTTCGCAAGAACCGTGTATACGGTGGAGCGCATTGAACCGTTACTGATGCAGGCCCGTCGGCGTTTTATTGAGCTGGGCCGCCGTAACATTCGCACCCAGTACAGCGACGGCAACATCGGCTGGGTGGAGCATGAGCCTTTTGATGGCATTATTGTAACCGCCGCGCCCGTGGAAATTCCCAAAAGCCTTTTGCAGCAGTTACAGGTAGGTGGCCGGTTAATTACGCCCGTTGGTCAAAGTGGTAAACAGGAGTTGGTGTTGATTACCCGTACGGAAACCGGGTTTGAACGGGAAATACTAAATTCGGTCAGTTTCGTGCCGATGGTAAGTGGCACAGTTTAAGCATCCGTTAACGTGAGTAACGATTAAGATAAATAAAAGTAACGAGTTTCATCCAGTCAGTTTAATTACTCAAAAACACTTTTCTCAAATTAGAAGAACGCTGTGCAACTTTTTTCTTCCCTTTACGATCGAGTCATGCGCTGGTCCGTTCACCGCCACGCGCAATGGTATCTGGCCGGTTTAAGTTTCGCTGAATCGTCGTTTTTCCCTATTCCCCCTGATGTCATGTTAGCGCCCATGGCGCTGGCGGATACCAAAAGAGCCTGGCGGCTGGCGGCCATTACTACCCTGTTCTCGGTTATCGGGGGTGCGCTGGGTTATTTGATCGGCATGTTCGCTTTTGATCTGGTGCAGCCATTGCTGGAAAAAGCCGGTTATATGGATAAATACCAATTGGCCGTTGACTGGTTTAAGGACTACGGTGTCTGGGTGGTGTTTCTGGCGGGGTTTTCACCCATTCCCTATAAACTGTTCACAATTGCGGCAGGCGTGGTGGCCATGACCTTCATTCCGTTTCTGATGGCGTCCGCCATCGGTCGCGGGGCACGGTTTTTCATTGTAGCGGGGCTCATGGCGTGGGGCGGAGAGCGTATGGACCAGGCATTACGCCGCTATGTCGACCGCATCGGCTGGGCGATGGTAGTCGTGGCAGTACTGATTTTAGTCTGGTACCAGTTTACGTAATAATGTCCGTTTCAACATTGTGAAATCCTGTGTTTCGAGCAATGTGTTTAAGATCAATGACAGGCGAACGTAATGCTAAACGGC
>JASFMT010000258.1:0-5789 GCA_050117455.1 Gammaproteobacteria bacterium
TAACCGTGTCGGTTCGTTCAATGAAGCGTCACTACCGGTCCAGGAAAAAGCTATTGAAACTTCCTACAGCGAGTTAAAAAAACTCTTGATGGATCTGGCAGACTATGAAGAAGGCGGCAAATTAAATTTTGAAATGAGCGCGGCTCTGGAAGACATGATCGAAAGCTCCCAGGGCTGGTATGAAGGTTATTTAAAAACGAAACAAATCCATCATTCGGGTGCCTGGCGCGCCGATGCGCAAATCATCAAAAACACGATCGAACCCAACCTTGAGAAAATCGATACGCTCCTCATCGCGATTGACAAGGAAATCGAACTGTCAGGAAACCAGGATGTAGCAGCACTCACCCGCGTTGCCAAAATGCAGACGACGATGCTAATCCTGATAACGGGTATTGGCCTGGGTTTCATGCTGTTCATATTGTTATCGCTCAACAGATTAGTATTTCGCCCCATTGGTTACGTTGCCCGGGCACTGAAAGCAGAGGCGTTTGGTAAACAGGGCCTGGTACTGCCGTCGGTACGCTCCGAAGAAACCCAGAGCCTGATCGATGCTTTTTCCGAAATGCGTAAACAGGTTCATGCGCGCCAGTCGGAGCTGGAATACCAGGCATTGCATGACTCGCTGACGGACTTGCCAAATCGCACGTTATTACGGGACCGCATGAACCAGGCGATCAACGTCGCCCGCCGCGACAAACAATCACTGGTTTTGTTAATGCTGGACCTTGATCGCTTCAAGGAAATTAACGATACCCTGGGACATCATATTGGTGATCAGGTATTAAAAGAAGTGGGTAACCGGCTTATCCACTCGTTACGTCAAATGGATACCGTTGCCCGGCTCGGTGGTGATGAATACGCAATATTGTTGCCGGATACCGATATTGGCGACGCGGAGATTATCGCCAAAAAAATATCCAGCGCCTTGGAAAATGTGTTTAATATTGATGAACTAAACCTTTTCATAAAAGCCAGTATCGGCCTGGCGGAATACCCAACTCATGGCGATGACGCTACATCGCTGGTTCAGCACGCCGACGTCGCTATGTATATCGCCAAGCGTGGCCAGCTGGATTACGCCATCTACAACCCAAAAGAGGATGAATATAGTATTGGACGACTGGCACTGATCGGTGATTTGCGGGAGGCTTTGGCCAATAACAAATTAAACCTGAATTTCCAGCCGATTATTGACCTTCGCAATGGGCGATGTATCAGCACCGAGGCATTGTTGCGTTGGAAACACGAGAAATATGGCGACATTCCTCCCGATCAAATTATCGCGCTCGCTGAACAAACGGGTGCAATCGATGATGTCACCAACTGGGTTCTGGAGGAAGCGTCAAAACAATATTCACAATGGCGATCACAAAATCAGTCCGTCAAGATCGCCATAAATATTTCCATGAGCAACTTACGCAACCCAAAACTAATCGACCAGTTGAGCTTTTTGACCAGACAATACAACCTGGCCCCCGACAGTTTTACGCTGGAAATTACCGAAAGCGCAATGATGGCCAACCCAAAACGCTCACTGGACACATTATTAAAAATTAATGAAATGGGGATTAAACTGTCGATCGATGACTTTGGTACGGGATTTTCCTCACTGGCCTATTTAAAAAAACTACCGGTTAGTGAATTGAAAATTGACAAATCGTTTGTCATGGACCTGCTGGAAGACGAGAACGACCTCGCCATTGTGCGATCGACCATCGATCTTGCCCACAACCTGGGCATCAAGGTTATTGCTGAAGGCGTGGAATCTGAGGCAATTTATAACGTGTTGTGCGACCTTCATTGTGACGCCGCACAGGGATTTTATATCAGCCAGCCCCTCATCGCTTCTTCACTGGTCGATTTCATATCACAGCGTCAACAAAGCATTAACTAGTAAGAGTAATCGCCAGCCGGTGAATTCATTTTCTGCACGGTCTTGAAAACTAATCATGGCCGGTTATTGGTCATCAGTTCCCGCTTTCGGCCACGCCGTTGATGTACGCAGTGTTAATGCCTGTGACTGGAGCACAAAATAAAACGTTGCCCCCTCACCGACCGCAGACTCCGCCCAGATTCTACCGCCGTGACGCTGAACGATTCTGTGCACCGTTGCCAGACCGATACCCGTTCCCGAAAATTCATCAGGTTGATGGAGCCTTTGGAAGGCATCAAATATTTTATTAACATAAGCCATGTTGAAACCTACCCCATTGTCTTTGACATATAGACAAGAATTTTTTTCCGACTCAATTTCACCCACTTCAATCACGGTAAGGTCATTGCGGCTACTGAATTTCCAGGCATTTTGAATCAGGTTTTGCAGCAAAACGTACACCAGCGTAGGATCGGCGATGGTATAGAGGTTGTCAGCAATTTTAACTTCACAACGACGCTCCGGTTCCGACATCGTTAGAACACCCGCTATTTCCCTCGCAATATCGCCGACATTAACCCTGGTTTTTTCAATCTTCGTCCGCGAAATCCGGGACAATTCCAGTAAATCGTCGATTAATTCCGACATATATTTGCCCGCCCGGGTGATGCGCTGCAAGGCATCCCGCTCTGTTTCATCCAGTTTGTGTTTTGCATCTTCTTCAAGTATCTGGCTGAAACTGGTCACCGAGCGCAGCGGTGCCCGCAAATCATGGGCCACGGAATAACTGAACGCTTCCAGTTCCCGGTTGCTGATTTCCAGCGCCTCGGTGCGTTCGCGTACCAGCTCTTCCAGTGTTTCCTGCTGTTTTCGCAATTCGTCTTCTGCCTGTTTGCGTTTGGTAATATCCAGCACACCGGCAATGGAACCCATATATATACCGTCTTCATTCTTAAATGGTGCAGCGACAATGATTGTATAAATTCGTGAGCCATCCTTTCGGAGAAACTCAAATTCATGGCGGGCACCTTTGCCTTGCTGGCGTTCACTCAGGTTGCGAGTGGCAATTTCTCTGCCTCGCTCATCCATAAATTCGAATAAATGCTTCCCAAGCATTTCATCAACAGAATAGCCCAACATTCGCGCCATCGCCGTATTAGCAAACGTCGTGTTAGCGTCTTTATCAATAGTCCAGATACCTTCCTGTGACAACTCCACGAGTTGGCGGTATTTTTCCTCACTATTACGCAGTTTTCGATAGGAGGTACGAATATTGCCCTGCATGACATTTAACCGATCGACAACGGCATCCAGTTCATCTTTGTCTTCAGATTCCGATACACGGCGATCCAGTACCAGGGTTTCCAGCTTTCTACTGTCAATGTCGTGATTGTCAATGAATTCCGCAATACTGACCAGATGGCGTGTAACGAGATAATAAAATAGCCACAAAATAAACCCCGCGACAATGAACGTTTTAAGTGCATTGGCAACCAGGATGGTAGTGGCTTTATCGATCAGGCGATCATACAGACCCTCCAGGGTGGCAATCACGCGCAGCTCACCCAGTTTTCTTGGTTTGTTCTTGGTGGTATAGACCAGTGGATAGACTTTTTCGATATAGTTTTTCGACTCATGCTTTCCAGCCGATGCCCACAATTTACCCTGTTCGGTGATCTCAAGATATTCCATATCGGGCAGGCGCAAAATACCATTCAACTGGGTCTTTAAGTTTTTAATATCGACCGCCCAGAGACTAAACGTCAGTGCTTCTACATGTACTTCTTCCACCTGGTCCAGACCGCCTTTAATAATGTCTAACTCCCTGGTGTAATCCATATACAGCTGGATCGCTGTAATAATCAGCGTAATGAGGAAACTCACTAAAATGACATAAAAAATCAGCCGTTTCGCAATGGCGTACTTGTTGATATTGAAATGATGAGAAGCCATATCAGTGCTGTTCAAAGCGCCCCAGTGTCTGTTTATATATTCGTTGATAGGTACCGTCTTGCTTGATTTGCCGCAATGCATCGTTTAAGCGGGGGACCAGAGCTTGATGCTTTTTATTGAGATACATATACATACCCTTGACTACCAATGGCGGGGTGAGACGTCTAATATTCGACACATTCATCTCTTTGATTAACGCCATCCCGCCCCACCGTTCGTAAATAATCAGATCGACACGATCCAGGTTTAACAGGTTAAACAACTGCATGGGTGATTTTACTTTGGTTACCTCGGCACCGGCGGGCATGTTGTTCTCAAGTATTTTCCAGCCGTTAATAATCGCCGTGGAATACGGTGTTAACGCCTGCCACCGAGGTTCGAGATGGACGACGTGACGGCTGAACAAGGTAAATTCCAGATCCATGAGTTTTTCCGGAATCCGTACCAGATTGGGATAGATATTTTCCAGTCCTGCAACACGGCTTATTTCACCGTCCAAAATACCATGGTTGGCGTCAATCAGAGCCCGTTCCGCCGGCAATCGCACGGTTTTCATGGTAATACCCAGACGCGCCAGGGCTTCCTTGACAATGCGATCGAGAAATCCTTGCTGCTCCGGTGTGCTAAGGGGTGGATAAGTCGTAGTATTGAGCTCAATGACGTCGGTATCTGCCACAGCGGGCAATCCAGACGCCATCACCCATAGTGTGACTGACAGTAAATGGGAGGTAAGTCTCGCCATCAGAGATTAATTTCGTGTGTACAAAATCCAGCTATTCTTAGAGCATCATGACAAGCATACGTATTTCGTGCCACATTACCATCAATAAACCCCTTTTATAATGCCGGTTGAAAGGGCTTACCCGGTTCAATGTTCGTGATTATCCGAGTATTTTAGAGGGTAATACCCTGAAATCCCTTAACGCAATCAACCTGCGTGGACCGTGTATTGGCGCAAACCGCCAGTTCCTGGAACAAAATCAGCGGGTAAAAGCCAACATTTCCGCAGTTATTGTCATCCGCTGGCTAATTTTCGACCTGCCTTGTTACAACCACAGTTACGCCTGTATTCACCGTCGTTGGAACCCATGGTTGACTGGTTTTCAGAAACACCCATCGCCAGTGCAATGCCGGTTATAAAAAACCCGTTCTCGAATTTCTAGGCAAAAGTCGTTTTTCGTTTAGCCACAATAATTAGCGTATAGAGTTTGGACTCTCAATACCCCTTGTTACAGTGTCGGCCACTCAAACTGCAATGCACTAGTAAAACCCGCAGCAGTACAATCATCAGTTGACTAGCCATAGAGTATCGTCATTGTTGTATCCAATCGGCAAGCTGTTTCGTATAATGAGTGACATTACACTAATAATTACACGAAGTATTTTACGTCTCGACAGAACAAAAATTAACCAGGTTTTATCTGCGCCTGGACAGCAGCCTGACACCATTGTGAAAAAGTGTTTCCCGGCTGTTGTCGTGATCGGGGTGAAGTGACTTGTATTTTTATCAACGACGATACGTGGCTAACAGGAACCACCGTTATCATACGGTTGGCGATTACAGTTTCAGGAAATTGCCATCTGTCGTCCCGTTGATGTAAATCATTTACTTAAATCACATCCACGCGCTAGGTTTTATATTAATTTTGGGGATGCCGGGATGTATGACTCCTTTTACCATTTTCAAAAATCGCCCTTCCGTTTAACACCGGATCCGCAGTTTTTCTTTCCCAGCGCGGCACACAGCCGGGGCCTGGCCTATTTGCAATACGCATTGTATCAGGGTGAAGGTTTTGTGGTGATCAGCGGCTCACCCGGCACCGGCAAAACCGAACTCATGCTCAATTTCATGGACCGCTTGCCGCAAGGCAAGGTTACGGCCGCCAAAATCGTCAGTTCCCGGCTCAACGATAGCGACCTGCTGCAACTGGTGGCCAGTTCCTTTCTACCGTCACTCGAA
>JASFMT010000259.1:0-5779 GCA_050117455.1 Gammaproteobacteria bacterium
ACCTCTGCAGCGTAAATAATCACATAAACAATGGACACCCTGTAGCTCCCCCAGTTTAACGGACACTTTTAAACAGACATAATCGCTAGAGTCTTAAACATGCTTTTTTGGCATCAAAAAGGGGTGTTTAAGTGTTAAATCCTGTACTCGTCGGTATTGTTTTTACTGAAACTCAATGTGTTATATAGGTCCGAGCCCTCGAGAACTCTCTTTCAGGCGCTTATCGTCCTGATCAATGATCGATACGTAATGATTGTTTGAATGCAAATCAATGCCGCAGTATAGTTTCATGAGCCAGTTCCTTTTCTGTGAGTGTGGAAACTACAGTTTACAGGTTCCCGGGCGAAACACGATTTCGTTCGGGAACCGGGAACTGGCTTATGATTATCAGAGCCCTTAAACTCATTCCAATAGTCGTCGAAGGACTGGTCAACCGGGCTGCGTTGGCTTGCTTATCCCCAGAACCTTCATGCGGTAAGTCAGGGTCGATGGTTTGATCCCCAGCAGTGATGCCGCGCCATCCGGACCCCACACGCGCCAGTTGGTATACCGCAGGGCCGCGATCAGATTGGTTTTTTCAAACTGGCGCATTTCAGTATCCGTGAGAATATCGATCCCCTCGTGAGGGTCCGGCTCGACTGGAGGGGTAGACGGTGTATCCGCATGGCCGGGCAGCGCCAGGTCAATGCGCGCACGGTTTTTCGTGCCCAGGATCACCGCGCGTTCGATGACGTTTCTGAGTTCCCGCACGTTACCTGGCCAGTGATGCTGCACCAGCTGTTGTACCTGCTGTTTCGACAGGCGGATACGGTCGCGTCCCAGATCCGCGCAGGTACGGGCAAGAAAATGTTCGGCCAGCGGTGCGATGTCTTCGCGGCGGTCGCGCAGCGGGGGTACGACAATCGGAAACACGCCCAGCCGGTAATAGAGATCCTCCCGGAATCGGCCCGCCTTTACTTCAGCTTCCAGGTCCCGGTTGGTGGCGGCGACCACGCGCACGTTTACCCTGACCGTGCGATCGTCCCCGACTCTTTCGAATTCCCGTTCCTGTAGTGCGCGCAGTAGTTTGCCCTGCAAGTCCGGCGGTATCTCGCCGACCTCGTCGAGAAACACCGTGCCACCGTCGGCCAGTTGCAGTCGGCCCACGCGGTCACGGTGCGCACCGGTAAACGCGCCTTTCACATGGCCAAAGAACTCGCTCTCGAAAAGGTCCTTAGGGATGGAGGCGCAGTTGACCTTGATCAGTGGTTTGCCCGCACGCTCGCTCCGGTCGTGAATGGCGCGCGCAACCATTTCCTTGCCGACGCCCGATTCGCCGAGAATCAGTACGTTGGCCGGTGTCGCGGCGACGGCATCGATCTGGGCCATGCTGCGTAGCAGGGCCGTACTGCCGCCGATGATCTCGCCGAAATTAGACTCGGTCCTGATCTCGTCGCGCAAATAGTCGCGCTCGAGTTCGAGTTGTTCCTTCAGGTGTTTGATCTCATCGAAGGCGGCCTCGCGCTGACGCTCGATTTCCCTGCGCTGTGAAACGTCGCGGAACACAACCACCGCACCCTTGATCTCGCCGTCCTGGAGAATGGGCGTGCTGGTGTATTCCACGGGTACCGGGTAACCGTCGACATGCCAGAACACCTCGTCGTCCACGCGGTGCACTTCGCCATCCTGCAGTGCCGCGTAGATAGGGCATTCCGTATGCGGGTAGGGTGAACCGTCCGCATGCGTATGGTGATGGATATCGTGTGATCGTTTGCCGATGGTCTCTTCTGGTTCCCAACCGAGAATTTCCTTGGATGCGGCATTACCGAACGTGCCCATGCCATCACTGTCGAGTCCGTAAATGCCCTCGCCTGCGGCATCGAGTATCAGCTCGTGCATGGTACGCAGGTGCCGCAACTCGTCCAGCGCCTGTTCAAGATCGGTGTTGCAGGTTGCCGCCAGGCAAAGCCCGGTCGAGCCCGACTCCAGCCGGGTGGGCCAGGCGGAAAGCAGTCCCTCATTCAGCGTGTTTTCACCGCTCAGGGTAACGGGGATGTCTAGAACCGGAATACTTTGGTGCAGCGCATCGTGCAGTTGATCTGCCAATCCCGCCTTCCGGTCGAGCCGGAACAATGCTGTCAGTGGCAGGGCCAGTTCGCCATTCGCACCGGCGGTACCGAGCCGGGCGCGCCAGCCGCGACTGGCCTGGCGGCATACCAGATCCTCGTCCAGCAGCGCCATCAGTGTGGGTGCGTCCCGGAACCAGTCAGTGCTCATCGTTTCCCCTCAATTTCTTGAGGATTAGACCACAAATATTTGGGTTCCGCAAATTCCTGAGGTGTATGAAAATCTCTATCACATTGATTTTATTAATATATTCATGTTGGTACGCCCCTTGCGATAAGGCAGTTGTGTAGCAAGATCAGCGCCGGTATCCGGCAACTCAATCCGCACACCTGCTGGTGGCGGAATCCATAAAACCGCCCGGAATGGGCGAAAAACGAAAAAGGAGCATTACCATGAAAACCATAAACACCCTGATTACTACGACCCTGTTGATTGGTGCCGTTTCGGTTACGCCGGCGGCGTTTGCCGTCGACGAGTACAACGTCTCGACCGGTACAACGCTCGCGGGTGAGCCCGTCGCCCTGCGGGGCAGCGACACCGTGTCGCTAGCCCTTGGCCTTGAGGTCACCGATGGGCAGGCCAGGTTCACCCACGTGCACGACGGTATCGCGTATTACTTCGCCAGCGAGGAGACTAAAAACACCTTCGCATCCAAGCCCGGGGCCTACATGCCGCAGTACGGTGGCTTTTGTGCGTTTGGCGTTGCCATCGGCAAGAAACTCGACGCGAACCCGCGTTTCGCCGACATCGTCGATGGCAAGCTGTATGTGTTCCTGAATGCCGTGGCCTTCGAAAAGTACAAGGAGGACAAGGCCGGGACCCTCGCCAAGGCCAGAAAGAAATGGCCAGCGATGCATCACGTCGCGGTGTCCAGGGTCAACGGGCGCTGAAAAACATTGGGAATAACAATTCGGGTAAGCCGCTGGTGGTGGTCGAGGCCGCCATCAGCGGCACAACAGGGAAATTCGCCCGCCTCTGTATCCCCCTGTACACCTGGAATCTTCATAGCGACGAATTTCCGGTATCTAAAATGCCAAACCAAAGAGGAACAAACCATGAATACATTAAATGCAATCATTAGCAAGCTGGCGGTGCCCGCTCTGCTGGCCGGTCTTGTCTGGAATGCCCATGCGGAACTGCCGGACCCGGGCATGGAAATCGACCGCAGCCGTACCGCGCTGGTCGTGACCGATCCGCAGAACGACTTTCTGAGTTCGAAAGGTGTCACCTGGGGTGTGGTGGGAAAGAGCGTCGAAGCCAACAACACCGTGGCCAACATAGACATGCTTTTCAAGACTGCAAAGGCCGAGGGGATCGCGGTATTCGTTTCGCCCCATTACTACTATCCGCACGATCACGGCTGGAAATTCGAAGGGGCGCTGGAAAAGCTGATGCATAACATCGGCATGTTCGACCGCAAGGGTCCGCTCAACGTCGATGGTATTGACGGTTCCGGCGCCGACTGGCTGGACCGGTACAAGAAGTACATCAACGACGGTAACACCACCGTGACTAGTCCCCACAAGATCTACGGTCCAGAAACCAACGATCTGGTGCTGCAACTCCGCAAGCAGGGAATAGACAAGGTCGTACTGGCGGGAATGTCCGCCAATTTATGCACGGAGTCGCACATGCGTGAATTGCTCGAACAGGGCTTCGAGGTTGCCGTGGTGTCGGATGCGACGGCGGCCGCCCAGGTAGAGGAAGGCGACGGCTATGCAGCCGCCATTGTGAACTTCCGCTTTATGGCCAATGCGGTATGGACAACCGATCAGGCCATCAAGGCCATGTGGGGTAAATAGGAAACCCTGCCCCTTATGCGAAGAGAATATTCAAATGAACCTGATACAAGTGTACTCGACCCCGTGACCGCTACTAGTGCGCACGCGTCAAGGCGTTGCTGCGTGCCCGTGGACTGGACTTTGAGGAGACCGATATCACATTGAGCCAGGCCCGCACGCTGGAAATGATCGAACGATCGGGTAAGCAAACCGTGCCGCAGGTCTTCATCGACGGCCAGTACGTTGGCGGGTTTGACGAGCTCGCCGACCTCGATCTGCCAGCCAGGCCGGGCTCACAATGACGATGTTGCGGATGGCTGGAGCGGCCTGCAAGCGCTTCGGCCATTCATTAACCACTTGCCTGGAGACAATACCGTGACGAATACAAACACCATTACCAGACCACCGTTACCGCCATTTACCGCCCAGACTGCCGCGCAGAAAGTGCGGCTGGCCGAGGACGGCTGGAACAGCCGTGACCCTGAGAAGGTTTCACTGGCCTATACGCCGGACAGCGAATGGCGTAATCGCACCGAGTTTTTCCAGGGACGCACGGAGATCGTCCGATTCCTTAAGCGCAAATGGGCAAGAGAACTGGATTACCGCCTGATCAAGGATCTGTGGGCATTCATTGATAACCATATTGCCGTCCGCTTTGCCTATGAATGGCATGATGACGCGGATAACTGGTACCGCTCGTATGGTAACGAAAACTGGGAGTTCGATGACAACGGTCTGATGCGCCGGCGCATTGCGAGTATCAACGATATGCCGATCAGCGAATCGGAGCGCCTGTTCCATTGGCCGTTGGGCCGCCGCCCCGACGGCCATCAGGGTCTTGCCGAACTCGGGCTTTGATAATAACGGAGGCCAGAACATGAGTATAAATTTCACCCGCTATGCGTTCACTGACGCCGTGAGAAAGGTGCAGGAACGTTATGGTACACGAAAAGCGTATGCGCGTGTCGAACGCAGTCTGGATCAATATCGGCTCACTGCCAGGGAGGTGTCGTTCATCGAGGCCCGCGACAGCTTTTACCTGGCCACGGTGGGCGAAAATGGCTGGCCCTATGTGCAATTTCGCGGCGGCGAAAAGGGATTTCTCAGGCTGATCGATGACAACACTATCGGTTACGCTGATTTCCGCGGCAATGGTCAGTACATCAGTACGGGAAACATCGAGGGAAATGAAAAGGCCGCCTTGATATTGATGGACTATCCGAACCGGCAACGTCTGAAGATCTGGGCCGAGGCATCCATTACGCGAGCCGGTGACGATACCGGCCTGCTGGCACGGCTCGAAGTCGCCGGGTACAAGGGAGAGATAGAACGACTGGTGATGCTGAAGGTGCTGGCGTTTGACTGGAACTGTCCGCGACACATTACTCCGCGCTATACGCTTGACGAAATCCGGACGTTAACCGGTGATCCTGTACAGAAGGCACGCTAAGCAAGCAGGGACCGGTGAATCCGGTCGGTATATATAGGACACCCACAAAAATATTGATAGTAGCCTTAAGCCCAATGCTCACCGCAGGAGGTAATTCTGCGAAACCAGGTTTAGAGTGTTATCTTTACATGGTTTTCATAGCAAGTTTCTGTGTTGGAGCATTCGCAGAAATTTGTGGCTATAATCTGTTTAAATATGTAAAGAAGAAAAATACGCCTAACAAATCACTCAACCCGTAGCATAAATAGGTTCAGACTGAACCTCCCCCAGTTTAACGGACACTTTTAAACAGAGATAATCGCTAGAGTCTTAAACATGCTTTTTTAGCATCAAAAAGGCGTGTTTAAGTGTTAAATTCTGTACTCGTCGGTATTGTTTTTACTGAAACTCAACGTGTTATATAGGTCCGAGCCCATGAATTCTTTGCCATCCCTCCGAATGG
>JASFMT010000260.1:0-5753 GCA_050117455.1 Gammaproteobacteria bacterium
CAAGCCGGAACTGCAAACTATTATGCGGTATGCTCAACGGTACCAGAGGCTTGTATTTTCGCCTTTTGAAGGAGATGTGGAGCGAGGCGTCACTGCAGGAATATACATTAGCAATAAAATAACGCCTTATTTTAATATGCAGGCATTGTCTCGGTCACACGTCGCGTTAAATCAGGGTTTGCTTCGGGTGTCAACTCAATATGAGTAGGTTTGCGCATCAACTGACTGCTCGCCTGGGCCTGGTGATGTTTCTTGCCATTGTGTTGCTGTTTATTGGTTTTGTCTATTATTGGCGGGTGTCGGTTATCCCGCCACTTTATAACAGCGAACAAGCCAAGGCCGATCTTATCGCAGGGGCGTACAGTAAAATTATCGGCCAGGCCATTGAGGCGGACGATGAGGCACAGGTGATTGATGTCCTCGATCAGTTAACTATTCTTCGGGATCCTATTAGCCGAGAACCGGTTCTGGAAGCCATTAGTGTGTCGACGGTTGGTGGTGAAATTATAGAAAGGCGTATTATCAATACCGATCAGGCGCTGTTTGTTTCCGAGCTTCCCATTTTTTCCAGTCAAACGCAGGCTTTTATTGGTACCTTACATATTGAATACAATCGTGCGTTTTATCTTGAGTTGTTGGGTAATGCCGAGCAAAGTCTTCTGGTTAGCTTATCCATCGGCGTTGCACTACTTATATTGACGCTAATATTGCTTGGGTATCTCTTGAGGCCGTTGCGCCGGCTGGTGACGAACATAGATAAGATAAAGCCATTACAAACAACCGAATTTCCCACGCTAGAAGGTAAAGCCAGTGACGATATACTGAAAGTTGAGTCGGCCATCCGCCATCTTATTGAACGTTTGAATGAAAGCAACAAAGCGTTGCGCGACAGTGAAGCCCAGGTCAGACTGCTGCTCAATTCCACGGCAGAAGCCATATTTGGCGTCGATATGGATGGTAACTGCAGTTTTGCCAACCCAGCTTGCGTGCGAATATTGGGTTACGGGAGTGCTGGAGAGTTACTGGGAAAAAATATGCACCAACTGATACACCATACCCGGGCTGATGGTTCTCCATATCCGGTTGACGAGTGCCAGATTTATTCGCCGCTGCACTCAAATAAAGGTGTCCATGTAGAAAACGAAATACTATGGCGCAACGACGGCAGTAGCATACCCGTTGAATATTCTTCCTACCCGATTGTTCGTGAACAGCAGGTTGTCGGTGCTGTAGTGACCTTTATCGATATTTCGGAACGGAAAAAAGCCCAGGAAATGCAACAAAGGTTGCTGACTATCATTGAAGCGACGCCGGACATTGTTGGTATTGCCGACAAGGAAGGGCGTACTATCTACTTTAACAAGGCTGCCAGGGAAAGGCTGGGATTTGGCAGAAACGAAGATCTTAGCCACAAAAAAATCGCCGATTATCATCCGCCTGAAATAGCAAAGTTAATTTTGCATCAGGCCCTCCCGCAAGCTACCAAATTCGGTTCCTGGCGTGGCGAGTCTGTTTTCATGACCCGCCATAATGAAAGAGTTCCGGTTTCGCAGGTGCTGGTTGCCCATTATTCAGTATCGGGCGAAGTGAACTATTATTCCACTATTGCGCGGGATATCACTGAGCAAAAACATACTGAGGAAGAGCTGCATCGTTATCGCGATCAACTTGAGGAATTGGTTGCGGAACGTACGCGGGCACTTGAAGCCAGTAACAAGGAACTTGAATCATATAGTTATTCCATAGCCCATGATTTGCGTGCACCGTTGCGAACCATTGTCGGTTTCAGCCAGATACTTCAGGAGGATACCGAGCACAAACTAGATCCCACGGAGTTAAGCTACCTGCAAAGGTTGATTCAGGCGGGGAAATATATGGCGGAACTTATCGATGAAATTCTGGATCTGGCACGCATCACCCGTGTTCAGCTAAAGCCTGCCACAGTTGATCTCACAGGTGTAGTGAAATCAATAGCCGCCCGGTTGCAGCAAATTGACGAGCAACGAAAAGTCGAATGGGTCATACAGGACAATATGCAAACTGTGGGTGATCAGTCCCTGTTAACGATTGCGTTGGAAAACCTGATGGGTAATGCCTGGAAATACAGTAGTAAAACTGAGCATTCCCGTATAGAAGTAGGGCAGACCGAATCGGATGGACAAGCCACTTTTTTTGTAAGCGACAATGGGGCAGGGTTTGATATGCAGTATGCAGAAAAACTTTTTAATGCGTTTCAGCGGTTGCATGGCGATGAGTTTGAAGGCTCTGGCATCGGTCTTGCGACAGTGGCTCGCATTATTCATCGTCATGGTGGCCGTATATGGGCGGAGGCTAAAGTCGACGAAGGTGCGACCTTTTATTTTACCCTGGCAAGCAGCAGGAAAAAATCCAAACTGCAAAAAAAATATGAAATTAGTATGTGATTTCAGTTCGATAACAAATATTGCCAATTTATAACAACGTCCGAATTATAAGTATGACATTTGCGTCTTCCAGCAGCGGGGCAGCGGATACCTGAACTCGCACAGATAAAGAATTGGGAGCAGTGTACATATTTTTGAATTTCCGCCATAGAGTGGTAGATACTTATAACGGTTCTTTTAAGGCAAGTAGCCTAAATTAAACAACCTGTCGGATATAAACTCCGCGGAATTGAGAAACCATTCCATGCGCTCTATTCCCTTCTCCGGGTTTCTCAAGCAACACTCGCACTACTTGCTAAATAATCTTTAAGTTTCACGGCGACTTTTTAATAATATAATTTCTGTGTCCAGCCTGTATATTGAGATCAGCTTGCGAATCCCAATGACCCATTAAATGTTAATTTATGCCGTATCTATAGTGGCCGGTAATATTGAAGTCAAACAGCATATCGTTTATTTTCGGCCCATTGCCAATATTATGCACAATGAGTGGTCGCTTGCCATCGCTCGACAACTTGTTCGCTACGATACCAATGTGGGGCAGGTTACCCGGTAACATCCAGGTTACAATATCGCCTGCGCGATAGTCTCCTGGATGATTGGTTACTGGAAGCGACTTTCCGTGCCGTGAGAAAAATACCTGCAGGTTGGGTACGCGCCTGTGATCGATATTTGGATCCGGCCTGTTTAGCCCCCAAATTCTTTTCGACGGATACTTCGAAAAATTGTCCCGCATGTCTTCATGGACTTCTTTTTGAAGATCTATACCCACTTTGCGAAATGATCGAATTAATACATCGGTGCAAACACCGGTGTTCGAGGGAACATCGCCGTTGGGATAGGGAATCGAACGATACGACCCGTCATAACGAACTTGGTGCTGAGTGCGTTCTTTGGCGGCATCGACAAGTGCATTCACGAACGTCGGGCTGGGGGCGCCCATTGCGGCCGAGCTGATTGCGGTAAATAAGATCAATACTGATAGAGATTTCATTTTTGGTTGAAAAGTATTTACTTGATTAGGGTCTGCGTATACACAGCGGTCTAGTTTGAGCGCCTGCCGGGTTTCGTTTTTTGTAATCCAGGCTACGCTTAGTAAAAATCATTGTTTTTACCCTTTGCCATATTCGGTAAATGATTCTGGAGTGCCTAACAAAGTTTTTGATTCAACATAGTTCGATATATTAAGTTCTTCATTTTCGAATTTTTCGCGCTTTTCAATGGCCTCCATAGAAGGCCATTGTTCGACTCCAATATAATCCCATTCTTTATTTGACCAACTGCAATTGATCATAGTGACGGCTTTCATCCCGAGTTCGTCCAGGTTATCTCGATCTTTGCGCATGAACGCTACTTTTTCTTCATCAGGTAAGTCAAGGAATGCATCTTTCATTTTTGCAAAAAAGAGTCTGATGATTGGTTTGCTTTCAGCCATTAGATCGCTTCCCTGATTAGTAAATTCTAAACTTGCCGATAAATGTTTTCGCTATTCAATAAATAGACTATTGTCTATTCAGTATAGCAAGTCAATTAAGCGCTGATATCCGGGTTATAAGATTATGTTTTTTAAGAGAATATTTGTCTGTGGCTAAATCATGGATGGATGGTCTCAAATTGCTTTAGAGCAATCGCCTGTTAGTTCCATGGTTGACCCGGCATCGCTTCCCTGCATCCATCACCTCTCCCGAATTTGAGCTATCGCGAATCATAGCTTATCGTTTACAAAAACGACGATCCGGACTACTTGCTGGCTCTTAATTTAACGTCGCCTATTAACAAGGAATAGTTTTCCCGAGCGCCGAGTCATCAAGTGGTATTCAATAGCGGTTTTGTGCGAGATGGTGATGCTAGGGTATTTGTGCAAGGGAAGCCATGCCGCACGACCGCCTTCCGGTGTGGTCCACCATGATGCCGGCGTTTTGGGGTGATGCACGTTGACAACATAAAAATATTGCTCGTAATGCCAGTATTCATCCCTGTCGAAGGCATAATATAAAATTCGTTGGTGATATACTGGGCGCGTTATTCTTTTGATCACGAAATATGGACCGAGCTCTTCAAAATATTCACGCTGCAGGGCCCGGGCGTGAGTCTCGATGCCTTCACGGCCGCCACCCGGCAGTCCGGGTTTATCCGTCGCGGCGGGAGGGCAGGTGACAAGGAGTTTTTTATTGGCGTTGATCGTGATGCCAAATATGCCCAGGCGGTGCTTAGCCTCAGTGCCTTGCGGCAAATTATGGAAGTTACCGTACCGATCAATGTATTGAGTTGTAAGCACTGGCGAGAATCGAAGGGGACTGTGGGTGCTTGATTTTTGCATTCACGGGTCATCAAAGCCGCGTTATAAAAGAGCCCTTAGGTTTGGGTGTATCTTAACCTAAGGGCTGTTAGACGTTATGTCAAATTGCTAATGTTGCTAGTTAAAGCGGGAAATGACATTTATCCTGATAATTGTTGCTTCTTCGTCCAGTCCATCATCTGAATTAACTTTATCTAAAGAAAATCCAATCCCCAATGAGTCGGTCGAGAAAGTTCTGAAAGCGAAGCCAAAAATAGTAGAATCACCATCTTCGCCTTCGACATCTGCACTTGTGTTTACAAGGTTGAAGCCAATACTCGTGCGATTATCCATATAATATTTATATGCTAAACTTATTGCGTTTCCATCACCGTCAAAGCTGGCTCTATCGTCGATTACGTTGACTCCGTCGTCTTCAAATTCTCGAATATCAGCTTCAATGTCAATGACTCCAAAATCAAATTCGAAACTGTGGGCTTGGCCTTGAGACATCTGGCTTATCGCTTTAATACCGGCAGATATTGTGGTTATGTCCAATTCGAGTGAAAAGCGAGCCTCAAAAAAGCCGGGATCTAATTGATTAGCAGACTGTTCCATGGATTGTATTGAGTACCCGCCTCTAATAAGCATGGTCGGTGACGTATAGTAACCGATTGTAATATCGATATTAGAAGTGTCCTGTTCGAAGTCTATTGACGAAGTAAATATCTGTTCATCCCCGTCAATCCCGGTGCTAATGGTGTTGATGCTGAATACAAATGGGCTTTTGGGATTTCTATGGGTGTAGTTAAACGACCCCGCGAAACCATCTGCATCAAGACCAGCGAAATCGGACTGTATCAATCCGCCACCAACGCTGAAACTGCTAACGCGATCTAAAAAAGCGGCCTCGTCGTAAGGCTTATTGTTAGTAGATACAGTGCCTAGATAATGAGTGTATTTCAAATCAAAGGTCTCACTGTCACTGCCGAAATCATCATCAGGGTCGGTAGAGCTAAAAGAAAAATCCAGTTCTGAATTAAAGTCAGCAA
>JASFMT010000261.1:0-5750 GCA_050117455.1 Gammaproteobacteria bacterium
AGGTGTTTTACTCATTAATAGGTTATTGAACAAACCGAGATATCACAACACCTTTAATTAAAATCATAATGCCTGGTATAAGGGAGTGACGGATGCCAGAATCAACGGCCCTACTCATCGTTGAAAATGATAATATCCAGACTCAAAGATTAACTGCCATACTTCAGTTTATTGGTTATAACCAACTGACGCCTGCATACTGCGAAAACGTTCTGGATTGTCTCTCTGATAAAACGGCGGAAGTCGCGCTACTGGGGCAGTGCGGTGACCCGCAGAAGCTGCAAATGGCCTTTGATGCCATCAAGTCCCATGATCCCGATATTCCCGTGATTTTGTTAATGAGCCGTGACGTGGGGCAACAAACGGACCGGGAACTGGTAAAGCGAGCGTTTGCCATTGTTAACCTCCCTTTGACTTATGTTGAATTGACCGATGCGTTGCACCGGGCACAAATTTTTCGTGCCGGGAAAAAGCAAAAGGGCAGCAGCTTTAACCTTGATTTGTTTCGTAGCCTGGTGGGAAACAGCCGTGGTATTCGCCAGGTTCGGCAATTGATCGAGCAAGTGGCGAACTCCGATGCCACGGTATTGATTTTGGGTGAGTCGGGCACCGGCAAGGAAGTGGTTGCTCGCAATTTACATTATCACTCAAGCCGGCGTGACAAGCCCTTCGTTCCCATCAATTGTGGCGCCATCCCGGGGGATTTGCTGGAAAGCGAATTGTTTGGACATGAAAAAGGGGCATTTACCGGCGCCATCAGTGCCCGCAGAGGCCGTTTTGAAATGGCCGAGGGCGGTACGTTGTTCCTGGATGAAATTGGCGACATGCCCATGACCATGCAGGTTAAACTGTTGCGGGTACTACAGGAAAGAATTTTTGAACGCATTGGTGGTACCAAACAACTCACCGCTGATGTGCGCATCGTGGCAGCGACCCATCGCAATCTCGAGGAGATGATCAATGACGGCAAGTTCCGGGAGGACCTGTATTATCGGCTGCAGGTTTTTCCCATAGAAATGCCGCCTTTGAGGGAACGTATGGATGACATTCCCCTGTTGATCAATGAGCTGATCGCTCGCCTGGAACACGAAAAACGGGGCTCGGTGCGATTTACGCCAGCGGCGACCATGGCGTTGTGCCAGTATCGTTGGCCGGGTAACGTGCGGGAGCTTTCCAATTTACTGGAACGCCTGGTGATTATGTTTCCCTACGGGGTGGTGGATGTGAAGGACCTGCCTGAAAAATTTCAACCGCCGGGCGGTGCGCCAGTGGAAGAAAGCCAGCAATCGGACGATGAGTATACGAAGTTTGATCCCCACCTGGTATCTTCTGAACCGTCGGTAGGGGGTGCCCGTTTACCACGCGAAGGCATCGACCTGAAAGAACATATCAGTTCACTGGAGTGTTCCCTGATCAAACAGGCGCTGGATGATGCCGGTGGTGTCGTGGCCCATGCCGCAAAACGGTTGAAGATGCGCCGAACAACGCTGGTGGAAAAATTGCGTAAATACGGTCTGCAGCGCTCCGAGTCCGTGTCGGAAATTTGACCTTACGTATCTTTCTCATTGTAACCCATTGAATGGGTTATAGATTGTTCTTGGGCACAATAATTGCTCCGTAGATAACACCGGTCCTTGAGGCCGGGTCATTCGTTTATGGGAGCCAACCGCCGTATGAGTGTGCCACTCGCCGAACAATTACAATCCCTGGAAGAAACGTTTCAGACGTTTGACTATCTAACCGAATCCCTCGAAAACAACTACCTTAACCTCGAAGACCGGGTTGCCCAGCTGCAGGCACAACTCACCGAAGTGCGCCGTAAGCATCGTGAAGAAATCGCCGCCCGGGACAGCATCGCGAAGAAACTCAGTTCCATTCTGCAAGCCTTACCTGCCGGCGTTGTGGTGTTAAGTCCCGATGGCCGGGTACAGGATTGTAACCCGGCGGCTACCGAGATTTTGGGTATGACACTCAAAGGTGAACTGTGGCGCGATGTGGTTGAGCAGGTGTTCATGCCGCGCTCCGATGATGGCCATGAAATCTCGCTGAAGGACGGTCGCCTGGTTAATATATCCACCTGCCCACTGGGAAACGATCCGGGACAAATATTATTAATTGCCGATGTGACCGAAACAAGGCGTCTGCAAAAATATGTCAGCCAGCATCAACGGTTAATTTCCATGGGGGAAATGGTTGCCAGTCTGGCACACCAGATTCGCACACCATTGTCTACCGCGCTATTGAGCGCCTCGCAACTGAAACATCCCCAACTGCCGGTAGAGCGCAAGCAAAAACAAACGGAAAAACTCATTGGTAATCTCCGTCACCTGGAAAGCCTGGTGACCGACATGCTGGTGTTTTCCAAGGAAGGCCATTGCAGCAATGACACCATCGCCCTGTCGGAATTGATTGAGAAGCTGGTCAATGATGCGCAGGTCATTACACAGAGCCGGAATATTCAACTGACTTTACGAGATCACTGCCCCGACACCAGGGTGCTGGGCAATCGTTCCATCCTGTTAAGCGCCCTGCAAAACTTAATGGACAATGCCATTCACGCCGTTGAACAGCACGGCAGCGTTAACGTAAGCATAAAATCCAGTTTAATGGGCAGTGTGGATATTGTGATTTCCGATACCGGGCCCGGTATCGCCGCAGAGATTCAAGGCAAAATTTTTGATCCGTTTTTCACGACCAAGACCCAGGGAACCGGACTTGGATTAGCTGTCGTCCAGGCAGTGACACGCGCACACCAGGGAGAAATCTGGCTGGATGATGACTACACCGAAGGCTGCCGGTTTGTATTACGGCTGCCAACACTGGTTTAGTCATCCCATATAACACATAGCGTAATAGAACTAGCTTATTTATTTAATCGAAAGGGGTAATTCAATGAGTCAACCACTGATTATGGTCGTAGAGGACGATATCGATTTACGTGACGCACTCAGCGATACGCTGCAAATGGCGGGATACGAAGTATGCGTGGCACAGGATGGCAGAATGGCTCTTGACGTTATTGAAAAGAATGAACCTGATTTGGTGATAACCGATATTCAAATGCCGCGCATGGATGGTCATGCGTTGTTAAAGCACGTTAAAAAACGCTGGCCGGATCTTCCGGTGATGATCATGACAGCCTATGGTTCTATCGAACGTGCTGTCGAAGCCATGCGTGATGGCGCGGTTGACTACATGACCAAACCCTTCGAAGCGGAAGTCCTGGTTAACATGGTGGGGCAGTATCTCAATACGACCAATACTAACACCGGAGACCTTATTGCCGAAGACCCGGTCAGTAAGAAGACTGCTGAGGTGGCGCGCCGGGTGGCCGCCAGCGATGCCACGGTTCTGATTACCGGTGAGAGCGGTTGCGGCAAGGAAGTGATGGCCCGTTATATTCATCAACATTCCAGTCGAACTGATAAACCTTTTATCGCCATAAACTGCGCGGCGATTCCCCATAATATGCTGGAAGCGACATTGTTTGGTTATGAAAAAGGTGCATTCACCGGCGCCTATAAAGCCTGCCCCGGCAAATTTGAACTGGCCGATGGTGGCACGTTGTTACTGGACGAAATCTCCGAGATGGATCTCGGTTTGCAGGCCAAACTGTTGCGCGTGTTGCAGGAGCGGGAAGTGGAACGCCTCGGTGGTAACAAGCTAATAGAGCTAGACGTGCGGGTGCTGGCAACCTCTAACCGTAACATGCGCAAGCAGGTTAAGAAAGGCCGCTTCCGCGAGGACTTGTTCTATCGGCTCAATGTGTTTCCTCTTTATATTGCACCGTTGCGTGAACGCCCTGAAGATATAGTGACGCTGGCACAGGCGTTTATCCAGAAACATTTAGTGCCTACGGGTGGGGTGCAACCGCAGGTGCCCAATCTGGAATCCTCGGCAATTGATAAATTGCTGGCGCATAACTGGTCCGGTAACGTTCGCGAACTGGAAAATGTTGTCCAGCGCGCACTAATCCTGCGCCATAGCGACGACATTGGCGCCGAGGATATTCAATTTGAAACCGAGTTCAGTGAGTCCAACGTATTTCTTGATGATGACATCGAGGAGATGTCGATTGAAGATGAAACCGATGATCTCAACGGCAGCAAAACACTGGGCGATGATATTAAAGACCATGAACATCAGCGTATCCTGGATGCGCTTAAGGCGGAAATGGGCAATCGCAAAGCTGTCGCCGACAGCCTTGGCATCAGCGAGCGTACTTTACGCTACAAGTTGGCGAAAATGCGTGAGCAGGGTATTTCGGTACCCGGGAAGGGCCGAGAAGCTGTACGGCACTAAACTCAATCAGCGGCGCTAATCCGATCACGCAACTGTAATGACCGATGTTACCGACAATCAGCAATTTCCCAACCGCGACTCAGGAGTTGTATTGAATCAGCGACGATTCTGGGCGGTTGTCGTTATATCGTTAGTGCTGCTGGTAATTGGCGTCTGGCTGGTTTGGCGGCTAGTACAACCCTCATATACGGTGCTCATCCATACCAACCAGATGGATGATATGGCCAGTATCGCCAGGGAACTTCAAAACAACGGTATTAAATACCAATACAACTCTTCAACAGGCGAGTTATCTGTACCTCAGGGTCAGATCCACCAGGGCCGTATGGTATTGGCCGCCAAGGAAATACCCGCCACCCCCTCTTATGGGGCCAACCCACGGATAACGCGTTCAGGAAGATCTTCCTTACTGACACAACACGACGATAGCAGGTTACAACAGGAAACGCTGGAACAGGAGCTGGCAACGACCATCGCCAGTCTTGACCCGGTGCAATCGGCCAGGGTTCACCTGGCATTGACCGATGCGGCGAAGGACGGTGATCAGCCACAATCACGGGCATCGGTTGTTGTGCACTTGTATCCGGGGCGCCGGCTGAACAGCGGTCAAATCAATGCCATTTCCCATCTTGTTTCATCCAGTACTCATGGATTGTCGTTGTCGCAGATCGCGATTGTCGACCAGACAGGAAGGCTATTGAAGTCAGCCGGTGCAGCAGACGTTAATCCGTTGACGACGTCTCAATTCGACCATCGCCAACAGATTGAGCAGGATTATATTGAACGCATCGAAAAGATCCTGACCCCCATCGTGGGTGCCGGCAACATACGCTGCCAGGTAACCGCAGTGATGGATTTTGACCGGCCGGCAACAAATGAGTCCAGCACCATAACGACGTCGTTGCCCGGCAAAGTGCGCCGTCTCTCCGTGACTGTCCTGGTGGATGACAGGCAGGCTACCGGCACCGGTGGTGATTTACGGCGCGTTTCGCGTACCCAAAAGGAACTTGAGCGTATTGGTGTACTAATAAAGGAAGCAATAGGATATCAGGCTGAGCGCGGTGACAAGGTGAATGTCATTAATGAGCCTTTCAGCGGCCCCGTGGTTGACACCCCATCGCGCAACAGTGAGATTTTTGAGGCCTGGACGGAAACGACAAACCAGGTTCGCTATATGATCGCAGTGGCCGCGTTATTGTTGGTGCTGATTGTTCTTGCTATCAGACGTTCAGGTACACCGCGCGCTCGGGACAGTCATAATGTCTCAAGCCACAGTCAGCAGGTGACTCCGGGGTCGCCGGTAAGTCAACCGTTACACAGTAAACAGGAAGATATCGTCGAGGATGATCACGCTTCACAACGCCAGGCAAGTACACCTCGCTTTGAGCAAAAAATGCAGGAAATTCGGGAACTGGTTTTACATGACCCCAAACGAGTGGCGCAGGTTC
>JASFMT010000262.1:0-5700 GCA_050117455.1 Gammaproteobacteria bacterium
ATGGGCTTGGGAAACAGGTGTGCGTTATCAACGACCAGTATCACCGGTAATGCCTGTTGCAACTGGTTTTCAAGGCGCTTTTTTAAATTAGCCAGCATGGTGGTTTTGTTGTTGCTGGCGTGGGTAATGTTAAACCCCATGTAGACCCGTTGCAGGAATTGCTCTTCGCTCATCATGGCATGGGCGTCGATATGGCAAATTTTCCAGTGGTCGCCTGCGTTTTTGATGAACTGGCGCAGGAACATGGTTTTCCCCATGCCTTTTTCGCCAATGACGACCAGCAGTTCGTTGGTATACTGGGTCAGATGCAACAGGATATCGAGCCGCTGTTTACGGGTAGGCTCTGAATAGTACATGTCATCTTCCGGCGCTTCTAAAAACGGTGGCCGGTGCATCCCGTAATGCGCCAGATATTCCGGAAGATCTGCTTTCTTTTTAAAGACACCGATCACTGTATTTGCCAGTAAATGAATAAACTAAATTGGACTTTTATCGCCTTCCATAAAGGCGACGCGGTAGCCCCGGTTGATATTTTTATCCCGCCATTTCATGAGCGCTTCTATTGCCTGTTCCTGCGTCGGAAAGTTTTCCCGTTTGATCGTGCCCGGTGATCCCTGGTTTCCCGATTCGCGGATTAATGTCCAGCCGCCCATCAAGTCTTCCTGTAATACAAGGTGCACAAAGCGGATCGTTCCTGATGGATTTGGCCGGGATTGCAGATAAATGCGCATTTAGACAGGTCCACCATCAATTACCTAGGTTAGCATTAATGGATTGAAAATACGTTCGTATTCGCGGATGGCAAAACGGTCTGTCATGCCCGCAATATAGTCTGCGATCACAATGGCAACCCCTTCATCGCCCGTGACACCCTGTTGTGCGCGGGCCGTATCACGCGTTTCTGTTGGCAGCATTTTGATGTCGTCCATAAATGCTTCGAACAGTGAGGTGACAACTTGTTGCGCTTTTTTGGTCATGCGTTGCACCCGGTAATGTTGATACAAATGCAGGCGCAGAAACTGTTTTAATTGTTGTGCTTTGGTTTTCATGTCATCGCTATAGGTGGCGATGGGCGCTGGCAGTTGCACAAAATCATCGCGGGATGCCGGTTTAAGGTCTTCAATGCGATTCGTAGTCGCCTGTAAAAAATCGGTGATTTGGCGGTTGATCATGCGCCGGATAATTTCGTGGATAGCACGGCGTTCATGGATTTGTGGATAATGGTTCATGACTTCTTCGTATTGTTCGTTGAATAACTCCACATCCCGCAATTGATCGATGGTCAACAGCCTTGCCCGTAGTCCATCATCCACATCATGACTGTTATAGGCGATTTCATCCGCCACATTAGCGATTTGCGCCTCGATACCCGGTTGCCGCTTCTTAAGAAAACGTTCACCCACGTCGCCGAGTTGTTTGGCGTTTTTGATGGAGCAATGTTTCAGTATGCCCTCGCGCGTTTCAAAGGTGAGATTGAGGCCGTCAAACTCAGCGTATTTTTCTTCCAGTTGATCAACAATGCGCAATGACTGCAGGTTGTGCTCGAAGCCACCGAAATTTTGCATGCAGGCATTGAGCGCGTCCTGCCCGGCGTGTCCAAAGGGTGTGTGGCCAAGATCGTGAGCCAGGGAAACAGCTTCGGTGAGGGCTTCGTTAACGTTTAAAGCACGGGCGATAGTACGGCCGATCTGCGCGACTTCCAGTGAATGGGTCAGCCGGGTGCGGAACATATCACCTTCGTGGTTGACGAACACCTGGGTCTTGTATTCCAGCCGGCGAAATGCGGCGGAATGCACAATACGGTCACGGTCCCGTTGGTATTCGGAACGGTTGTTGGGTGGCGTTTCCGGATAGCGACGGCCGCGGGATGCGGCATCAATGGTGGCATATGGGGCGAGTTCTGTCATATTAGATCGAATTGCACTCGTACGATAAAAGTCAAAGTTTTTTACCTCTTGTTAACCTTAACATTTATCTATCCGCTATGTTGCTGCAATATGTTGTTCAATAATTCGGGGCTGTAATCGTTACATATGAACGCCTGGCCCAGTTGTTTTAACAGCACCAGGTTAATTCTGCCGGCCAGGACTTTTTTATCCACTGCCATTAAATCCAGGTATTGCTGGTGTGCCATGGCCGATGGTCCTTTAATGGGCAGTTTTGCCCTTTCAATTAAAGTGGTTATGCGCTGCAGGGTCGCTTCGTCAATCCAGCCATGGGCCATTGATAGTTGCGCGGCCATGACCATCCCCGTTGCTACCGCTTCGCCGTGCAGCCAGTTCCCGTAGCCGACACCCGCCTCAATCGCGTGGCCAAACGTGTGGCCAAGGTTCAATAATGCCCTTTCGCCGGCTTCCCGTTCATCGGCGGCAACCACTTCGGCCTTGTTCTGGCAGGATCGTTCAATGGCATATGCCAGTGCCTCGGGTTCGCGCCGCAGGATATTATCCATATTGGATTCCAGCCATTGAAAAAATTCCACATCGCGGATAAGACCGTATTTGATGACTTCGGCGATGCCGGCGCTCAGTTCCCTGTCATCCAGGGTGTTGAGTGTTTTGGTGTCGGCAACCACACTCAAAGGCTGGTGGAAGGCGCCTATCATGTTTTTGCCCAATGGATGGTTGACGCCTGTTTTGCCGCCCACCGATGAATCGACCTGGGCGAGCAGGGTAGTGGGTATCTGGACAAAGTTAACACCGCGCTGGTATGTGGCAGCGGCAAAACCGGTCATATCACCGATGACTCCGCCACCCAGTGCAATAAGTGTGCAGCGGCGGTCAAACCGTTTTTCCAATAGGGAAGAATAAATGCGGTTTACCGTGTCGAGGGATTTGTATTGTTCACCATCGGGAAGGATGAGCGTTTCAATCTGAAAGTCGTTAAGTGTATGGACGACGGTATCAAGATACAAAGGCGCTACTGTGTCGTTGGTGACCACCAGGCATTGCCGGGTGGGCACGTGACGCGAGATGAATTCCGGATTTTGCAGCAGATCTTCACCAATGTAGATGGGGTAACTGCGGGCACCTAATTGCACGGTTAAGGTTTTCATACTTTAATTCCTGGGCGCTTTACGCTGCCTTATGCATCTTGGTTTAAGGATCATTTTTTCGGATTATTTTTAATAATTTGTTGACCACCTGTTTTACCGAAAATCCATCTGTCTCGAACACCACATCCGCCACTTCCCGGTACAGCGGGTCACGCACAGCTAACAATTCTTCAATAGTTTTTCTGGGGTCGTTCGTTTGTAGCAAAGGCCGGTTAGTATCGCGCGCCGTGCGGTGCAGCAATTGATCAACCGGGGCACACAAATAGATGACAAAGCCGTTATCCACCAGTTGCTGGCGATTTTCCTCGCGAAGCACAACGCCGCCGCCGGTGGCCAGGACGATATCTTGCTTGGTGAGCAATTCGCGGATCATCGCCGATTCACGGTTACGAAAACCTTCCTCCTGTTCCAGTTCGAAAATGAGCGGAATGGAAGCGCCGGTACGTTTTTCGATTTCCTTGTCACTGTCAAAAAAAGAGCGTTTCAAAATTTTGGCGGTTTGTCGGCCAATGGTCGTTTTGCCGGCGCCCATGGGGCCAACAAGGATTATGTTTTGCGGCATGTTCCCGATGATATTGTTGTGATGGATGTGCTTATTTTACAAGCAGGCTGGTGTATTTGGAACCATTAAATCTGTGGCGAGCAATGAGTCGGTTGGGGAGGTAAAAAAATGCCCCTTGAACTGGGTTGTTCAAGGGGCATTCGGTATGTGGATAGATCCAGTTTGGATCAGTCGCCGTTTATTTCAGTGCTTCGGCGCTGGTGCTCAGACTGTTTTTAAGAATCTTCGGTGTAACGAAAATCAGCAATTCGCTCTTGTCATCCTGTTTGGTGTTTGAGCGGAACAGGGCGCCGATAAAGGGTAAATCACCCAGGAAAGGCACTTTGGTCGTACTGTTAAGTTTGCTTTGCTCATAAATACCACCCAGTACCACAGTAGCGCCGTTGTCGATCAATACCTGCGTTTGTACTTCCTTGGTGTCGATGCTGGGTACACCGGCAAATTCACCGCCGACACTGTCTTTGTTAATGGACAGGTCCAGTATAATGCGCTCATCGGGGGTGATTTGCGGTGTCACCTGCAGGCTCAATACTGCATCCTTAAACGACACGCTGGTTGCACCACTGGAACTGGCTTCCTGGTAGGGAATTTGGGTACCCTGTTTGATGGTGGCCTCGTGCTGGTTCGAGGTAACGACCCTCGGGTTTGAAATCACTTCGCCGCGTCCCTGTGATTCCAGTGCCGACAGTTCCAAATCCACCAGGGCGTTGGAACCCAGAATGGCGAATGCAATGGAACCCGCAGTTCCTGCCGGAGGCAGGGCAGGTAGATTGACATTCAAGCGGTCATTGAGGGCGCCGGGCTGTACCGGTGTTGGCAGCGGCGTACCGTTGGTGACACCTTGCTGCACGATTACATCAGTTGCTTCCACTGTACCGGAAGTTGTAGTTACCGTGCTCTTGTTGCCGATTGCCGTGACGCCGAATCGCACACCCAGGTCCTTGGCAAATTCATTGTCTGCAATAACGATACGGGATTCGATCATCACCTGCCGCACCGGTACATCCAGTTTGCCAATGAGTTTACGTACGTCCAGTAAACGATCGGCGGTATCCACGACGATGATCGTGTTGGTACGCTCGTCGACCGTTGTTGAACCCCGGTCCGACATAACGCCGGTGCCTTCAGCTTTTAAAATCGTTGCGATAGTGCTTGCCTTGGCATAATTGACCTGGATGATTTCAGAACGCAGGGGTTCCAGGGTTTCAATGGATTTCTTGGCTTCCAGCTCCAGTTTTTCCCGCGCGGCGATTTCCTCGGTAGGGGCGACCAGGATCACATTACCGGAACGACGCATGGACAGTCCCTTGGTCTTAAGGATGATATCCAGTGCCTGATCCCAGGGTACGTTTTTAAGCCGCAGCGTTAAATTTCCCTGTACGGAATCGCTGGTAACCATATTCAGGCCGGTAAAGTCAGCGATGAGCTGAAGTACAGCGCGAACCTCGATGTCCTGGAAGTTCAATGACAGTTTTTCGCCGGTGTAACCTTGCTCTTCATCTTCTTTTTCGGCGGTTTGCTGTTCTTTCGTAAGCGGTTTCACTTCGATGGTATAGGTATCACCGGTGTGATAAGCGAGATATTCATATTCACCAGCGGGTGTAATGGACAAGCGTACGCGATTACCGACCCGCGTGGTATCGATATATTGCACAGGCGTGGCGAAGTCGATGACGTCAAGACGCTGCAGTAAATCGTTCGGTACGCCCGTGTTGCCAAAGTCGACGAATATCTTGTTGCCGGTTTCACCGGTACTGGCCGGCGTATCGGGGTCAGATAGAGTGACGATAATTTGCCCCTCACCGTTAGGGCCGCGGCGAAAGTCGATGTTCCTGATGGTATGTAATGTATCGTCGCCTGGTACTGCTGTTGAGACTTTTGACGAGGCGGGAGCCGCCTGTTTGCTGGCAGCGCGCCCACCCGCGAGGGTAACGTAAACGTTGCGGCCACTTACTTCGGTTTCAAACGGTAACAGTTGCACAAGATTTAATATAACGCGGGTTCGATTACCGGCTTCGACGGCGGTAATACTCTTGGCAAATCCTACTCCCACGTTTTTATTTTTCCATCCCAGCGCGCTTGC
>JASFMT010000263.1:0-5677 GCA_050117455.1 Gammaproteobacteria bacterium
GGACACCGGAAAATTCCAGCATGAACCACAAGATGATACCAACCATCAGGTATAAAGACGGGCGGCGTATGCCTGAATAATTCATTATCACCAAAACAGCCAATATTGCCGCTGCACCGACTAATGCGGAAACACTTATGGACTTGGTGTAAAACAAGGCAATCACCAAAATGGCGCCCAGGTCATCGATGATTGCCAGCGCGGTTAAAAAAGCCGCCAGGCCGGCTGGCACGCGGTCCTTTAACATGACCAGAATGCCAATCGCGAAAGCGGTATCGGTGGCCATCGGTATTCCCCAGCCATGAATGGTTGGCGTATTGATATTGAAGGCGATGTATATTGCGGCGGGTACCGTCATACCGCCAATTGCTGCAATGATGACAATGAGCGAGCGCTTGATGTCTTTGAGTTCACCGACCAGCAATTCGCGTTTGATTTCCAGCCCGAGGACGTAAAAGAACAACGCCATAAGGCCGTCATTGACCCAGTGCTTGAGGGACTTCTCAAAAAACCAGCTGTCAATGTGAAAGCCGATGGGTACGTGTAATAAGGCATCGTACTGGGAGCTTAGCGGCGAGTTGGCGATAACCAGGGCGATGACTGTGGTAAAAAGCAGCAAGTAACTGGATTTCGTTTCATCGCTGATCAAGCTTTGAATGGGTGAAACGATTTTTTCTAATTTGCCGGATATATCCATAATGGGTCACTGCTTGTAATACCACGAGAATGAACAGCGTGAATCGATTGCTGGCCGTGTAATCGGTGATACGGGCACAATGCGTGAGAAAAAATACCGGTGATACTTTAAGTAAATTCTAACAGCTGCCGTCTAGTCATTTAATTGATAAATATTAAAGCATGTCCGTGTCGTTCATGCCGCCATAAAGCGTAATATTTCGGGTTAGACTGGGTAACTGTGTCCGGAATCGGAAGGGATTACCATGCTTTTTGCCGCCAGGGGCAGATTCTGTGACGGGTTTTCACTGCCGGCCGGGACAGGGCGAAAAAATTTACCGCCAGGGGTAGTGCATTACCACCCCCAGACACGACCTTCCAGAATATTGGCGGCATCGGTAAATTTTTCGGGATCGGCGCGGATAAATTGCTTTTTCCGTTTGCTGTATCGAGACAACAGTTTGTCCGCGGACATCAAGCCATTTTTGGACAATAGCGTATCGGCGATAACGTTAGCCTGTTTGTGCAGGCGTTGGCTGACACTGATGGTCTGATTGGGTAACGATTTGGTTTCAGCTACGATTTTAAGGGTGTTGCGTATTTCATCAGGCAGAACTTTGTATAAGGCTGTTCTAAAAATAGTGGCTTCACATTTTCCATCCTTGAACGCCTGAAAAGAGTTGCGTTGACCGCCCCGGACTTCGTAAATGTCCGGTTGAATCACCGGATTGTCAAAAATCCCATACACCAGGTCAGTGGCAAGGTGCGGAGATGGAAAACCGCAAATCTTGCGACCGATTAAATCGCGTTTATTATTAATTTCTTTGTTATTTTTATGAGTGACGATATAAAACGCCAGCGAACCGGGAAGGGAAACCACCGGTAAATGCTTTAGATTTTTCTGGCGCCATGCCACAAAATGGGGCCCGTCAAACACGATGTCATAATAACCGTCACGCATTTTATTGGCGTAATCTGCCCAGTTTTTGGGTTGTTGGTAGATCACCTTCTGACCAAGTGCTTTGCTCAACTCTTCTGCAATCGGCCCATACATCGCATTGCCTTTTTGAGCATTTTCCCTCGGTGGCGCGGTTAGGATCAGTTCCGCCGCCAGTACCGATGATGTAAAACTGGCGAACAGGCAAATCCATAACAACGAAAACAGAATTCGTGTATTTTGTTTGTCCATGTAGCTCCCCCAACGTGTTTTGCTCTTGTTTAAGACAAACCCTATTATCGTTACCAGGACAATGAATCCCTTTGTAAGCCTTATAGTTATCGTTTTATGATTGCTGCATTCCGGCAACCCGGTATACATGATAGATAAAAAGGTCTATATATTATATCACTATTTATAATTGGCGAAATAACGCCGTAACCGTTCTGCTTCGTTACCGCTTAAAATCCACCGCTATCGTTAGTATTGCCATTATCGCCGGATTACAGCTGTGCTAACAAGCGGAATCAGCGTACGGTTTGGAGAGCCTGTAACCGAAACCTGCACAACCAATAAGCACGCCCCGAGGGTATGAAGCACCGATAATACGAGCCTGATTTTTCTATATACCGTCTATGGTTAAGGCGATTGCGCCTTGTTCTCACAATAATGGCTGGAATCGATGTAAGCCTTGCCGGTCGCCGAAATTGCCCACACATTACCCACAATACGCTCTCCCGCCTCAGCCGGATTTAGTTTACTATTATGGTTCTCCATTTTCCTCGAAAAATTGACCGGATATATAACTTATTGAATTATAAGGATCGAGTGAGACGCTGGCGCCGATTGTGCTAAAGAACAACCGTCCTGGACCGTTAACTCATCCAGAATGTGAAGTTTTTATGTTAGGTGGAATTCGAAATGATCTGTCGTTTGATGTTGATTAGTTTAATTATGGTGGCGCTGGCACCAATGTGTTTTGCCGGTAACAAAAATAATATTCCCATGGAAAATATTGGCCTTGGTACCTATTATGTGAATGTCAATCTCGCGGGAATGTCCGGAACACAGTTTATGGTTGATACCGGTTCCGGTTATGCCACGATCAATGAAGAATCGTTGATGGAGTTACGAGAAAACAACCACGCAACTTATGTGCGCGATATTAAGGGTATCCTTGCTAACGGCAGCACATATATCGTCCCTATTTGGCGCGTATCCAGTTTAACGCTGAATAACCAGTGTACTCTCAAAAATGTTGAAGTTGCGGTGTTCCCCGGTAAAACCCGGCAGATCCTCGGCCTGAGTGCGCTGAAAAAAGCGGCCCCATTACAGATATCATTTGATCCGCCGCAGTTGGTGCTCAGTAATTGTGACATCATGCTGTAGCGCACAATACCCACTACAGGAAACAAAAAAGCAAGGCCGGTACGTTCCGGCCTTGTTTTTATTCACTGCGACTTTGTTGCGCTGAATTATTCGGCGCTCGGTGCTGCGCCAACCTCGGGTTCATCTGATTCATCAGGCGGGGTAAAGCCGGGGGCGGGCGCCAACTCAAAGGCACTGAATTCCGCCGCTTCCAACTGCCCATCGGTGTTTTTGTCAACCTGGGTCCATTGCTTCAATAATTCGTTTTGACCGGTTGCTTCCCTGATGCTCACATATCCGTCATCGTCCTGATCCAGCTGCTGGAATGTTGGCGTCCTGTCCATTGCTTCGGCTGATGATGCCGAGGGTATTAATAGCAAAGCCACGATGAATGCCGGGAGAAGGTATAAGCTTTTCATAGCTGCCTCCTTCGCTGTGCGGTTAGTAAGATTGCTGGGATTATCCTTATGCTCTCCCTGACTACCGCGTGTAACACCAAAAACCACCGGTAGTGACTTTACAGCCTTGCGCTGCGAACGGAGCTACGAAATGCCAAGTCCATCAAAAAACCTACCGTCTTATTAAAGAATAGCTAATTCACCGCAAAACCCTATTAAATTCTATTAATGGGGCGCCGATAAGATTATTTAATGCTTACCATTTTGTGGCATTAACTTTTACCCTGGTTTCATAAAGGATTGTCTATGCAATATAAGATCAGCAACCGGTATCAGGCATTTGCTGTCCATGTGGTACTCAGTATCCCCTTCGTATTGGCGGTGCTTTATTTGGTGTTACAACAATGGCAGCCGGAGCCTTACCTTACGGCCGATGGAGGGTGGCTGATCCTGGGGATTTTACTGTTGACCTTTATAGGGGTTGGGCCATTGCTGACCTTGATGGTTTACAAGCCGGGTAAATGGGGGATGAAAATTGATCTGGTAGCCATTGCGCTGCTGCAATTTTTCGTGTTCGGTTATGGCAGTTATGTTTTTTATTCCGAACGCCCCGTGTTTCTGGTATTTGCCGCCAATCGTTTTACTCTGGTATCAAATGATGACTTTGATAAAGCGGCGTTGCCACAAGCCGACTGGTTAAACAATTCCAAACCCGGGCCGGTCAAAGTATTCGCCGAAATCCCCATTGATGCTGCAACAAAGGAAAAAATATTAAAAGAATTGATGGATGGTAAACCGGACGTCGAGTTCAGGGCGGAATTTTACCGCAGCTATCAAAAAAACCTGGATATGGTACTGGAACACAGCCAGGATATTGATGCGATAGCCCGGGTGTCACCAACCAACCAGCAGAAAATTTCAGCATTTAATATGAAGCACTGTTCGCAAAGCAGTCAATGTGCGTATTATCCGTTAGTGGGCAAAAAACGCGATATGGTGCTTGCCATCGATCGTAATGACGGCAGTGTATTGGGTGCTATCGATGTTGACCCGTGGCTCCGTGTTAAGAGGGCACATATTGAACCGAGTCATCCCGTGAAAACAGTATCATAGACTTGTTTGTGTATAGTTTTGTTGTATCTGTGTTGTCAATAACTGTGATTTCGACGTATTCCATTTTGATGGACCCCGATTGTCTTTCTTGTTATTAACCCGGCAGACTGATTTTGCCGTCCTTCGACCAGACGTCGTATAACTGGGGAAAATGACCGACGGAACGTTTATGAGGGTTCGAAAGCAGGTCAAAAGAAGTTTCGAGTATTGAGTCCTGAAAAAACTATTAAACTATGCTCTTTCGCTTAACGTGGACAATTCGGTCCGGTATCGATAAAAAAACAACACCAACACCAGTATGGCCCCCAGTGTATCGGCAAGAATATCTTTCTGGGCATCCCAGATGTCACCCTGCGATCCCAGTACTGCAACACCGGCTTCAGGGTCGGAGTATAACGCGTATTGCCACTCAAAAATTTCATACAAACCAGCAACCGCGGTGATGGCAAACATGGGAAATAAGGCCACAATCCAGCGGCTGCGCACCAGGCGGCGTGTCATTAATAATTCCGCAATAGCATAGGCGTAAAATCCCACCGAGAAATGCGCCAGCCGATCGTAGTGATTTCGTTCAAACCCAAATAACTCGGTTACATATGTGAAGGGAACCCGTTCGAAAGTGAAATGACCGCCGATGGTATGAAGAATAATGAAAACCATCATCAGGCCGTAGGCCGTATTGGAAAACCGGTGAATGCCCGCCGTACCGGCCAGAATTCCCACGACAATCAATACCGGGATGTTCTCAGCCCACCATACGTTGCGGTCATAGGGGTCGATTGCGCAAAGAATGAATACAATAACATATCCCGCCAGAAACAATAGCGGGATAGTCCATTGCCGATTGTTATCGGATGATGTTGCCATGGTCATAGGCGCTATTATTGAGGGTATTCTGCATTATTTAAAAGTCTAACAGATATCCAAAATGCATTTTACGTAACATATTACCACGTCCAGCAACGGAATGTTGATGGCTATTGAAACCAGGATTCCTGTGGAAAATACGCCGCTAATAATTAGGATATTTTTTATCGCTTCATTCATAACCGCCAGGGAAGGCACATTGCGTCACAGGTACCGAATGGTATGAACCGCAAAGGCTGGTGATGCCGTCAACGCCCAATCGCCAGCAGGGGCTGGCTCCCACGCCACAGTTTGCCGCCTTGATATGATTTTGAGCAGG